>DKAX01000075.1 GCA_002450975.1 Proteobacteria bacterium UBA6915 | reverse complement strand
TTATCTGCCAACCAGCCGCCGCCCCATACCCAGTGAGTAATCGGAGCATAGACCACGGTCAACCAGATGCCCATGAACCACAACATGGCGGAGAACTTCATGCGCTCGGCGAAGGCGCCGACGATCAGGGCTGGTGTGATGATGGCGAAGGTCATCTGGAAGGTCATGAACACCGTCTCAGGAATGGTGCCACTCAGGGAGTCGACCGTCACACCCGACAGGAAGGCCTTACTCAAGCCACCGACGAAGGCTTGCATGGAGCCGCCGTTTTCAAAGGCCATGCTGTAGCCATACAACGCCCACAAAATACTCATCAGTGAGGTAATGGCGAAACACTGCATCATCACGGACAAGACGTTCTTGGAACGCACCATGCCGGCGTAGAACAGGGTCAAACCTGGAATGGTCATGAACAGGACCAGCGCGGTGGCTGTCAGCATCCAGGCGGTATTGCCCGAATCGAGAGTGGGAGCCTCTTCGGCCAGCACGGCCAGCGGTGTGGTGGCCAGAATGGCGCCAAGGGCGACGCTCAATTGTTTGAAGATTTTCATACCTCTTTCCCCTTTGTCTTTACAGTGCGTCTTTACCGGTTTCACCGGTACGGATACGGATGGCCTGTTGCAGGTCATAGATGAAGATCTTGCCGTCACCGATCTTCTCGGTCTTGGCCGCCTTGATGATGGCCTCGACCACGGAGTCGACCATGCTGGCCTCGATGGCCAATTCGATCTTCACTTTGGGCAGAAAATCGACCACGTACTCGGCACCGCGATACAACTCGGTATGCCCCTTCTGACGTCCAAACCCCTTCACCTCGGTGACGGTGATCCCGTGTACCCCAACCTCGGACAGGGCACTACGCACATCATCCAGTTTGAAGGGCTTGATGATTGCTGTGACTAATTTCATTTCTCGTTCTCCTGGTAACCTGACGAAAGTTTCAAAGCGCACAATCTGTTTGCTTATGTGCGCACTATTGCAGCCCATGTGCCAGGTTGATAATTACTTTAATTACAATCAGTTAACTCACATCGCAGGATAAAACACAGGATTTTTTGCACCACGATGGCCGGATTGAGCTGCCCGATGCACAAGCACGGTGCAATCTGACTAAGAAAAATCGGGCCGGAAAAGCATGCACCACAAAGAGTGCGGATCCGGTTTTTTGCCACGGCAGAAGCACCGTTATGGTGCACCCAATAACAAGTCGCACCAGTTTTGTGCACACACAACCCTCTAAACAATCTTAACCTATTGTTATTTATAGTTTTTCAAATAGGCACACATCCTGCACTAGGCTGCCCCATTACCTATCAATGGGGAACGCTCATGGAATCATTACAAGCGGGTAGCGACGTACTCTTTATATTAATGGGGGCCATCATGGTCCTGGCCATGCACGCCGGTTTTGCCTTTCTCGAGGTGGGCACGGTGCGCAGCAAGAACCAGGTCAATGCCCTGGTAAAAATCCTGACCGACTTCGGCATCTCAACCATCGCCTATTTCACCATCGGCTATGGCGTGGCCTACGGCATAAACTTCTTCACTGGCGCAGAAAACCTGGTGAGCAAGAACGGTTACGATCTGGTGAAGTTTTTCTTCTTACTGACATTCGCGGCGGCCATTCCGGCCATCGTCTCCGGTGGCATTGCCGAGCGTGCGCGCTTTTATCCGCAGCTGACAGCCACCTTTTTCCTGGTGGCCCTGGTCTATCCCTTGTTCGAGGGCATAACCTGGAACGGCCGCTTCGACGTGCAAACCTGGATCGAGGCCACCTTTGGCGCCGCCTTCCATGACTTCGCCGGCTCCGTGGTGGTGCATGCCGTGGGTGGCTGGATCGCTCTGGCAGCGGTATTGTTGCTGGGGGCACGCAAGGGGCGTTATTCCAAAGACGGTCGAGTCGCCGCCCACCCGCCCTCAAGCATTCCCTTTCTGGCCTTGGGTGCCTGGATTCTGACCGTGGGCTGGTTTGGCTTTAATGTCATGTCTGCCCAAACCGTAGAGGCGGTCAGCGGCCTGGTGGCCATCAATTCACTGATGGCTATGGTTGGCGGAACTCTGGTAGCCCTGATCGTGGGCAAGAATGACCCGGGGTTCGTACACAATGGTCCTTTGGCCGGACTGGTAGCGGTATGCGCTGGCTCCGACATCATGCACCCTATCGGTGCCCTGGTCACCGGCGCTGTTGCCGGCGGACTGTTTGTCTGGACCTTTACTCTGGCGCAAAACCGCTGGCGTATCGACGACGTGCTGGGCGTCTGGCCCTTGCACGGTCTGTGCGGTATCTGGGGCGGTATTGCCGCCGGTATTTTTGGCCAGAAAATCCTCGGTGGCCTGGGTGGTGTTTCCCTGGGCAGCCAAATCGTTGGCAGCCTGATGGGCCTGGTTATCGCCTTTGGTGGCGGCCTGTTGGTCTACGGCATCATCAAGCAAGTGTCCGGCCTGCGCCTGAGCGAAGAGGAAGAGTATAAGGGGGCTGACCTGAGTATTCACAAGATCGCCGCCACCCCCGACTACGACCGATAAACGATTTTTTTGTGCGACGGGATCGGCCACTTGGTAGGCCGGTCCCGTTTTTTTTACTTTCCCCGGCAAGCCCCCTATACTCAATAGCCAGCTAAACCCGGTTGGATTATCCCCATGACAGAAGCCCCCCTCCATCCCTTCCTACAAAGATTTCGCGGTGCCTTCAGCGGCATCCTGCGCTGGCCACAGCTGGACGAACTCTGGCAGACCCTGCGCGAGCAATCCGATGGCTGGTATATCTACGCCGTGGGCGAGACTCCACCGGAGCAGGTCGCCGATCGTGAAACCTTGCGGCATTTTATCGAGGAGATCGACCAGTTGCTAAGGCGTGAGCACCGCTACGACTATTGCGGCGTGGTCTATGTAGACGACCGTCAGACGCCCACCTTCATCAAGATCTTCGATCCCAATAACCTCGGCGTCAGCTGCGGCTCCAGTACCAATCCTCCGCTACCCGGCTGGTTGTTGACGCGCATGCAGCCTATCGATCTGCCCAATGCGCTGCCGCAACCGGGCAATCGCAGACGCTGGTGGCAACATCTATTCAACCGCTGACTCTGATCGTTCAAATTTTTTTTAAAGATTGACGATGGTTTGTCGCTTTACTCTGCAATGTAGTGAAGGCAGCAGGGAAAGTTTGTGCGCGAAGCATTTGTCAAATTGGTGGAACAACAGGCTCAGGAATCGGCGCGCTTTCTGGTCATTATGGGTATGGCCAAATCGGGTACCACCTTACCACTGACTCTGCTGGACGGACACCCACAGCTATGCGTCTTTCCCGAGGAATTACGATTCTTCCACCTGAGTTGTGATGACCCCGATGCACAACTGGCGACGGAGGCCCTGTTAGGCAACGCCAATATCCAGCAATTGAAAAACCGGTTTAATCAATACACCGAATACCAGCAACATGGCGGTACCGGTTTCGGTAAGCGAGACTATTCCAATATCGACTATCAGCTGTTCCATCAGGCGATCCAATGGATCTACCAGGGAACGGATATTGCCTATCTGCGCTATCTCGGCACCTTCCTGGCGCTGGAACTGGCGCGTCACGGCGACTTATCCGCCATCGACACCAGTCGGATCTTTGTGTCTAAGGCACCCCACAACGAACTCTATTTATCACGCTGGCAACGCATGTTGGGCAACAAGGGTAAATATCTTTTTATGCTGCGCAGCCCGTTTGAATTGCGTTTGAGTCTGAAAAAAATCGATGACCTGACGAACACGCAATCTCTGCCCGTGGAAAACTTTGTCAAGGGCTATGAAGGGCGGTTAAAACTCCTAAAATTGAGCAACCTGAGTGACTCGCAACTCTACATCTTGAAATACGAGAACCTTATTGATAACCCGGAAATGGTCATGCGCCAAATCGCTGAGTTCCTACAAATAGAGTTTCAAGCCGGCTTGCTACATCCCACGAAAAACAACATCGACTGGGACGGCAATTCCATTCGCGGCCTGAGCGAAAATAAAATATTCAATAACCCGGAACGGGCTAGGCTGGAGCTGGACAAAGAAGAGTACAACTATATCGAACGGAACCTGCAGGAGATTATCGAACAGTACAAGTACAAATCGGCAAGTTGATCCCGCCGCTTTATTCGTTCAGATCAGTGCAAGCGCTAAGCCCACCGTAGCCCCCAGGATAAGAACCACCAACACCTTGCGCGCCAAGCTCCAGCCACCTATAAAGGCAACTATCCCCGCCTTGACCAGCGTGTTGATCACCGCCGCCTCGACAATGGCAAACGCCAGTAATTCACCATTGTCATAATCCTTGGCCATACGTGCCAGCGAAAGCGTTATCGCATCCACATCACTGATTGCCGCAATCCCGGAGGCTAACAAAATACCTCCGCTACCGAACCAATGCTTCAAGGCCTCTGACAACAGCAGAATTCCCACGAGGATAAATCCAAACTTGATAGCGGGCAACAACTGAAAGGGGTTGGTAAATGCCGGTTGCTCGGTAATCACTGGTTTGACAGGCTGCTTCACCAGGCTTATGGCGCCAGCCACGGTTATCAACGACATGGCGCTCAAAGGAAGCCAAAGCAGGGAGATCAAATCACGATTGACTACCAACACCTCGATCAACACCCGAGGAAACATGGTTGCGCAAGACACCAGTATGCCAGCGGCGAGCAACTGATTGAATGGTTCCTTTTTCTCAGAAGCCAAGCGCGCCAACGTCATGGTTACTGCCGTCGATGAAACCAACCCGCCTAAAAATGACGTCAATAATATACCGCGGATCTGACCGGCCAGTTTCATGGCAATATAACCGGAAAAGGAAATTGCCGAGATCAATACCACGAACCACCAAATTTGACGAGGGTTCAACACCTGCCAGGGTCCGTAGTTTTCATTGGGCAAAATAGGTAACAAAACAACGGAGATCAGTAAAAACTTTAATACCGCAGCCAACTCGTCCGGCTCGATCTTTTTCAGCCAGGCATGAAGCACGGGTTTCATGCTCAAGATCAAGGTCATTACAACGGCCGCGGCACTGGCGATAACCACCCGATCATGCATGACTAACACGCCCAACACAAACGTTACCAGCGCTGCGATGGCGGTGGTTATACCGTAACCACGTTGTTCCCTGACGTTAATGAAGTGTGCAGCGGTTACCAGAATGCCAAACGCTGCGAATGATATCCCCAGCAATTCCGGTGCGGTAACCTGAGCCAAAAGCGCACTAAGCCCCCCCAAAAGACCGATCAGGCCAAAGGTCCGCACACCCGCGACGCGACTGCCCTCGGCATCGCCGCGGCCTTGCCATCCGCGCTCCACCCCGACCAGCAGCCCAAGAGTCAGTGCCAAACCCAATAACACAAATTCCTGCATAACCACCTGCTCCCGGTTACCTTTAACGAAGGTGGAACAACACTTTTTGTTTATGGTACTACTGATACCTATCGGAAAACAGCCCCGATTCTACAGGAGATCGACCACAAAAAACGCCCGTGAAGGGCGTTAGAAAAGTGAAGCCATTACAGGAATTTTGTATTTTCATATACAACTGTTATAAACCGGCAATAATCAGGCGCATATTCACTCTCCCGCCTGAATCCGATAGCTTCCCGGTGTCATCCCTACCTGTTGGCGAAAAACACGAACAAAATGGGCCGAGTCGCTAAAACCAACCTCATAGGCAATGCGTTTGACCGAAAACTCCGTTTGGCGTAAAAGATAGCGCGCCCTTTCCACCCGACGCTGTTTGATATAACTACGAAATCCAATTCCATGCTCTTGTTTGAACAAGCGCAGAAAACGTCTAAAACCCAAGCCATATGCGCTGGCCAAATCCTGTGACAACAACTGATCGTCTAAATGATCGTCGATATATTCCGCGGCAGCTTTCATAACCAGCGCCCCTGCCGACCTCCCTTGCTCAAATGCTTTGGTTGCGATATTGCTGCCGGAACGACCCGGTATTTCCTCTACCGTACACTCCATATCTTCCACCAATAGCCCTTTGATCAATTCGTTCAAGGATTTTTTTTCGTCCGAAATGACGAAGTAATAAATCGCCTGACAGTTCATGGCAACCAGCGCGGATTCCAGTGAAGTATTGTCCACAACGACAACCAGCTTTACATTGGGATTCCGCTGTCTTATCTTCCCCATTGCCCGAACGACATCAGAGGAAACATCCTGCTGATAGATCACCAGCACATCCACCTGATCAAGAATTTCACAATCGGTAGACGTCAGATCGGCAACAGGCAAAATTGAAAAATCAACTGACAATATTTCACGGTATACCTGCGCGTGTTTGTTATCTGAATAAAACGCAACCTGCCCCAAAGAACTTCTCACCCCCATACCTTGCTCCTGTACTTTTATAGTCGTTATCCACCAACAAACGGAAAGATTTACATAACTTGATATTATTTCTCGGCCGCAAACTGGTCACAACACTCGCCAGATACTGTTCATTTAATAAACTTAATTGTTAAGTTTATTGTTTTTATAAATATAATTTCCATCTATAACATACATTACGAGCCATCATCCAGCCTGCAAACTATTCTACTATTTGCTCTACTACCAAATGTAGAGTTACCTCTTTGGCATCACGCGATAACTGCCCATACACAGTTGCAAACTCTAATCGAAATGGCAAAAACAGACCTTGGCTATCTTGCTGTTCTGTACAGGCATATATCACAACAAATCAAAGGTCTACTATGTTGATTTGAAGTATTTGACGGTCGCATACCATAGCTCGATAAGACACAAACACCGTTTGGTCCTTGAGCCAGTACTTATGTCCTTTGGTAGTGACAGGAGTATTACAACAGTCACAATAATTGCCGGCGACCACATTAGAAAACCAAGCCAACAGATTTTGGTTTTAGGACAGGATGAATGCAGTCAACAGGCAGTTGACCAGTCAAATAGCGGGATTAAAAGGTGAGACAGTTGAATTTCGTACCAGCACAGGTGAGTATAGGGAAATTTCACTAATAGACCCTGATCTCCCCGCGAAGCAAGGCTTGGCGAAATCGCGCCATATTGGACAATACATCGTTGACAATCTCATGTACCTGCACGCGTACATCCTCAATGTATGCCCCAGACTGCAACCTCAGGCACACATCCACAACGTGGGGTCGATCGACCGGGTGTCCAATACGACTGACAAGAAACACGTCGGCAGCCGCTACTGCCTCCACCCCAGACACAAGACCATTGGCAAGGTGGTGAGCGACGAGATTATAAAGCTTGCCAACATGGCTGACGGGATTCTTACCCGCTGCCGCTTCCATGTTCATGGGACGATAAGGGGATATCAAACCATTAACCCGGTTGCCTCGCCCAACGGCACCGTCATCCCCGGCTTCGGCCGAAGTGCCCGTAACCGTTAAATAAATCTGACCGGCATCCGGAACATCAGCCGCGTTGATGGTAACGCGACAGGAGTAAAGAGGGCTGTGACTGCCCACAAAGGACTCGATTATATTCCTGAGTTGTTCATGATAATTCCGGTAGGCATGTATATCCAGCACAGCCGAATCGACGAAGGCACAGGCTATTGTTAAATCGACTGCTTCCCCACGACGCACGGCCATGATTTTTATATCTTCGCCCACCCAAGGGTGGGCCGATAAAAACTCGTTACCTGTTAAAAAAGACTCGAGCTTTAATACGATATTCTCAAGGGGTGTGAATGGGGCATAGCCCACGCCACAAGAAGTATCATTCGCCAAGGCAATGCCAGACTTTTGTCCGCGCTCGAAAAGGGCCACCAGATCGACGGATCCTGAACGCACCAGGTTGTGAACCTGGAGGTGACGTGCTCCATCCAGATGGCGCAGGCGTTCTGTCATAAATGACGCTGTGACCTGCTGCACCAGTGCGTCCAATGGGACCCTTTGTTTATGGAATTCAACACTGGCACGTCCTGCGAGATAGAGACAGATTGGCTCGAGCACCTCGCCGCCGCCAAATCGTGGCCGGGAAGCGCCACCACGCAATAAAACTTTGTCGACATTATGGTGCAGAATCAGACCGAAGTTTTCCTGATAGTAGTGACAAAGGGCCTGACTCAAAGCCTCTGCCAAACCGTCACACAGGGTATCCGGATGCCCCAGGCCTTTGCGCTCAACCATCTCGACCGGCATATCCTGTACGGACACGCCCTCAGCTGTCCGGATAAGAAGATTATCCATCAGTGCCCCCTTTCATCGGCGGCAGATTCAACCAGTCGAAGTAGACCAGAATTGCCACAATGGCTGTATAAAACAGAGAAGCCAGTGTCAGTTTTCCCCAATGCAGCTTGACCGGCGTCCGACTGAACATCTGCCGCAGTCCATGATGTAATAACATAAAACCAAGCAGATTGGTCAGCCAATAGGCCAGGGTAAAGGCCGGAACATAGAGCCAGCCGGAAAAGGGGCGCGCCAGGAGTAAGGCCAGGGGAATATTGACCAGGAGATCATTCCACCAGGAGAGCGGTGACAGGATGTATCCCGCCACCGCAATAAACAGGGCGCCAAATCGGTGTTCGGACATAACCACCTCCCCATTGCGGGGAAACCTGACACCAGATTACGACGATTGACGGGCAAAAACCAGAGGCAGCGCTACAACCGTCGCTGAATCAAACGCCAAATATTCATGGCGCCATCCACAGTTTTTTGCCCAATCAGTACTATACGTTCACTCAAAACCACCGTATTATTATTGTTCATTTCCGGTTGCAATGTCATTGCAGCGATGTTGCCATCCAGTGCGACGTAACCTTCAACAATATCATCCGCATCATAATCTTCACCGAATGACATATCCTGGCTGCCATCCAGATTAAAACGCCAAACAGCACCTACACTATCGCGACTACCGCTGACTACGATTTTATAGAGAGATTGATTGTTTTGTCGGGCCTCAATGGCGGCAGTCACATGACTCCCAATCTCATCGATACCATCGTCGGCACCAATAATCATATATCCGGTAGAAGAGAAACCTGTATCCAACTGCCAGCTCCCGCCAGTAAAGAGAAACTGCCAGACAACCAGATCGCGTTCCTGCGTATCAATATTCTCCACATACCCGGTAACCAGCAATTTTTCGGAACCAGCATCGTTCCAATAGTATATTCCCCTACCAAAGGCGTTGAGTACGGTACCGGAATTGACCAATGCAACCAGAGCAGGGGTTTCCGTTGTGGTGTCCACCGACCACACGGCCATCTGACTGTAATCCGTATTGTTGACGGTATAGGTCCTGCTGCCTACAACATAGAGCGTTCCTGTCGCACCCTTGCGCACCTGCTGCAACTGAGCGCCGCTTTCAGATGCCTTGGTATCGGCCGGTAACAAGGCCAAGTCGTCATTGGCACGAATCAGATAGGCTCGATCGGCGCCGGCAACAGTAAAGCCTCCACTGCCTTTTGGTGTCTGCTGATCGGAAGTCCGGAAATAGCCATCCGGCTTGGCTTCACTATCTGCGTCATAGTCAGCGCCAAAAGTAGTATCCAGCAGCCCTCCTATGGAAAAACGCCAGACTACCGATGCGCTTGCGTACCCTCCCCCCAGGTAGATTGCGTTATTCTCAACAATCATCCCAGTGCCTACAGCTCCCGAAAATGCGCTTGTGCTCACTAGGCCTAAGGTACCGAAGGCATTGTCAATTGTTCCATCACTATTGAACCGGCTGAGGTAAAATCCACTACTGTCGCTTCCCGCCACCCACATATCATTGCGATCAGCAACAACATCTGTCCCGGTGACACCGCTAGCAGGTACAAAACTCATCCCCGCATCATAGATCGTCGCCCTACCAGTTGCCGCAACCGGATCGGAATACAATACCGGGACGCCGTTATTAAAAGATCTGACGATATAGCAGTATTCATTATTGTTCGCCACACTACTGGAAGTATCGAAAATTTGCGTAGTATTGACACGGGCATTGTTACGAACTCCGACAGACTGATCAATTGCAGTGGCATCGATAGTGCCAGGACACGCTCCCTTTAGCCTTCGCACCTGAATACCCGAGGCATTGGTCACCGCTGCATTGAAACTCCAATTCAATCGAATCTGATTGGTACGAATTCCACCTGCTGCCACAAGATTACTGACCGGTGCCGGAACTACGGTATCGTTAGGCGTGGCACTGGCTACGGAAATGTCGGACAGATTATTGGATCGGTCATAAGCGAAGACACCGTAGTAGTATGTCGTGCCGTTGTTTACTGTATTACCGTTGACGGCTCTGTCGACATACTGGTTGCCGTTGCTGGTACCGATCAAGTCACCGTCACGGCTTGATTCTATAGGAGCGCGGTTGCTGCGTCTGATCTGGACGCCGACAAGATCGGTATCGTCCGGCGCCTGCCAGGTTAATGTGACCTGATTATCGCCAGCCTCGGCTGACAGGTTGGTTACCGGACCGGGTGCCACGGTATCTGCGGTACCTGATGAATCCTGTTGTGGTGAGGTATTGAAAACACCATCCTTGTTAAAGGTGAAGGCGCTGTAGTAATAGAGTATGGCATCGGTCACATCCTCATCCAGATAAAGCTGGTCGTTGCCCTTGTAGATCTCCAGGCCATCACCGCGCTTTTGTGGATAGTCAGTGGTGCTGCGCTCAATGGCCACGCCGCCAAAACTGTTCTGGCCAGGATTGACCCAGCTCAATTCAACGGCACCGGGTTTGGCACGTGCAGTGAAATAGGAGATATTGGTGATTACCGGGGTCTCGGTCTCATCGCCGCTGCCGCAAGCGGTCACCAATCCGGTTACAACAAGAAAAAATATGCCTGACGTTCTCTTCATCGCGCCCATCGCCATCCCACTCCCAGGTTACTTTATTATTGGTCTGAACAACCGGCGCCTAGTGTAACACACAGACAAACAAGGATTTGCGTGCGCAATCGCAAAAAAAAACCGGCCAGAGGCCGGTTCCAAACGTGGAAGGAATGGTAAAACTTAAACCAGGCGCCAGACCTCATAGCGTTTTTCGATGGGTCGGAATAACAGCCGCTCGCACATCCAGGAGATACCGCCGATCAAGGCAATGCCTAACAAAACTTGTCGGGAATTGCCGATCTCGCCGCCCATGGAGACCATCCAGCCCAATCCCTGCGTCGCGCCGATCATCTCGGCGGCCACCAGGGCACGCCAGGCCTGACTGAAGCCAATGCGCAGGGCTGCGGTAACAAAGGGCAGACTGGCCGGCAGGTAGACGTAAAGAAACAGCTGGCGGCGATTGGCCCCCAGTGCACGGGCAGCACGCACCTCGCTGCCTTGAATGGTTAAAACTCCCTCCATGATGGTCAAGACCATGGGATTTACCGCGGAGATGAAGATGACAACAATGATAGTGGTATAGCCGATGCCAAAAATGATCAACATCAGTGGTGCCCAGGCAATGGGGGGGATGGCCATAAACAGACCGTTCAATGGCACCATGTATTCGCGAAACCCCTTGAAGAACCCACCCAGAAAACCCACCACCAGGGAGACGATAATGGCTGCACCGAAGCCACCCACCTCCTCGAGAAAGCTGGCCCACAGATGGGGCAACAGGGTCCCGTCCATGATCCAGGTATAGGCCTCGGCAACCACATCCCAAACCTGCGGCAAGATATAAGAGGGAAACTGACTGGCCACGATCATCCATAGCAATAATAATGACGGAATGGAGATCCATGACCAGGAAAAGCGCGGCCAACTAAAACTCCGCGGACCGCGACGAAACACCTCTTTGGCTATGACACTCATAATCTCCCCTCGCCCTATTGCAGTATGGCCGCGTCAGCCACCTGCGCCGCCTCCTTGACCAGCGTAAGATCCACCACCTGCTCAGCCTTCAGCGGCTTGTTGATATAACCCAGGTTGTGAGAGTAATCCATCAGCTGCTGGATAAAGGCCATGTCGCTTTGGGTCAGATCCCACTCCCAACCCAGACGCTTGCGTGCCTGTGCCACGATATCCACCGGGCTATAGACCTTGCCGTCTGCCGAGGTAACCGGTTCCAGCTTGAATGCCTCGGCAATGATGTCATTGCCTGCATCGGCGCTGGAATTAAGAAATTCCACCGCCTTTTTATGGGCCTGCAACACCTTTACTATCTCCGCCTTTTTCTTCTTCAATGCATCAGGCATAGCCATGACCACATACCAGGGATAGTGCGGTACGGCCTGATTCATATCGAAGATCACCTGGCTCTCACCACGCAATTCAAACTGACTGGTAAATGGCTCCCAGGTAAAAGCGCCATCGACCACCTTGGATTCGACGGAAGGTCCCATATTGCCCGATGGCATGCTGATGATATTGATGTCTTTATCCGGCGCCAGCTTGGCAGTGTCGCCAAGAACGAATCCACGCAACAGCACGTCCATACCGCTGCCCTTCTTCACACCGGCCATCTTCTTGCCCTTGAGACCGGCCAGATCCTGTATACCCGAATCCTTGCGTGTGATGACGGCCGCCTGCCCAAAATTGACCTTGGCCAGGATGCGACTCTCCAGTCCACGGGAAAACCAATGATAGACCGGTGGTGATCCGATGTAGGCCATATCCAGTTCCCCGGCAGCCAGGGCCTGATGCACTACCGGTCCGCTGGTGAAGGAGATTACCTCCACATCCAGTCCCAGCTCTTTGAAATAACCTTTTTGCTCGGCAATGACCACTGGCGCATTGGCCATGGCATAGACCCAACCGATACGTAGCTTCTCTCCCGCCTGTGCCGGCAGCACGCACGCAGTAAACAGGCAAATCGCTATTAGCACACCTCGCCAAGATTTATTCATTGTCTATCCCCCCGAGTTTTTTATTGTGTTCAGATCCCGTTCAATTAAAACGCCCCACCTTGGCCGACACCTGACTGATGTCTGCCATCAGTTGCTTCTTGTACTGCCAGAACAACTCAGTCGTACGCGTCACCGGTCCGCTGCGTGGCCGCGGTAATTCACACACCAGTTCCCGATAAATTCCGCCCGGCGGTTTATCCAAAACCAGAACGCGATCGGAAAGATAGATCGCCTCGTCGATATCGTGGGTAATAAAGACCACGGTCTGACCCAGCTCATCCCATAGACGCAGCAATTCGTCGTTCATGGTTTCCCGCGTAATGGCATCCAGGGCGCCAAAGGGTTCATCCATCAACAACAGGCGCGGCTCCATGGCCAGCGCCCGTGCCAGGGAGACACGTTGCTGCATGCCACCGGAGAGCTTGGTGGGTAAATAGGCCTCAAAACCGGCAAGCCCGACCATCGCCAGGTAATGTGCCGCCTTCTCCCGACGTTCTGCTGCCGACAGGCGCCCCTCCATCTTCATGCCAAACTCGACATTCTCGATGGTGGACAACCAGGGAAATAAGGTGGGCTGTTGGAAGACATAGCCGAAGTGGGGATCTTCGGGGGCGATAGGTTCGCCACGCAACAAAATTTCTCCCCGGTCGGGTGAGAGAAACCCAGACAGCAAATTTAATAATGTGGTTTTGCCACAACCCGACGGCCCGATGATAGACAAGAACTCGCCAGGCCGAACCTCAATGGGCAGACCTTTAAATATATTCAACTCACCATAGGAAAAATGCACATCACGGATGTGCAGTGAATCGCCGCCAATGGTAGCAACAGACATGAATGCGCCCTCCGGAAAAATCATGACCGGGTTTCCCCGGTCAGAAGGCACATCATCGACAAACAATCTGGATCAGTCTGTCATAGATACGACAATGAATAGCTACATGTAAGTAAAAATTGAATTTCCGTCAAAGCTGAGTTGATGGCGAATAGAGCCCAACCACTCGTCATCGCGAATCACCACGGCACGGCGCTCGACACCGATACGTCCCTGGCGACGCAACTCCCCTAATACCGTCGACACAGTCTGGCGACTGGTGCCAATCATATCGGCCATCTCCTGATGGGTCAGCGTCAGCCCTACAGCGATACCGGCATCCACAGGTTTTCCATAGCGCACCGACAGACGGGTCAACAGACGTTGCACACGGTGATTGACATCCTCGGTCACCATATTGAGCAAGACATCCCCCAGCTCGCGCAAACGACAGGAGAGCAGATCGATCACGCGTGTACCAACTGTAGGATGGCGCAACAAGAATCCTTTGAAGGTATGCAGACTGATCGCCAGCACCGAGGTATCACCCCGGGATTGGGCGTAGACCTTTCTGTCCTTACCGCCGGAGAGTTCCGCCAGTCCAAACAGATCACCGGCAGCGCAAAACCAAAGAATCACCTCTTTACCCACCGCCGCCAGGTGATAGATCTTGACGAAACCATCAAGGACTAGAAACACCTCCTTACCTAATACGCCTGCCTGAAAGATCATTTGATTTTTTCGATAGCGGCGTACCTCACCCAGTTCGAGCAGTTCCTGACGTTGCTCGGACGTCAAGCTGGCCATAACATCCAGGGACTGGGAAAACCACAGGGGATCTTGAAAGTTTTTCATGGTTGTAAGCCTTTTGTCTGATTGACGTAACCAGCTAAACAACACACGCCAAGGGGTTGAACAATAAATACGGGAAATGAATGCCGAACATAAAACACTGTGGGCAGAAGGTAAAGACCTAGCGGAATAAATAACTATTGCCATGGCCAGGTTGAATTAAAAAGTGACTGTCGCACCAAGAACAGGCGCTTGCCGAAATTATTTTGTCTTTTAGACGACAAATGTGGAGTCGGCACACGCTGTGGCCGACTCCAACTGCGCTTGTTGATATGCCCCTTCCCCGCTATCCCTTGCACACGAAGGTGCAGATTAAAAACTCCAGCCTACGGAGATATTGCCAAACAGGCCGAAATCGTGGGCCTGATGCACCTCACCATTGGCAAAATGATAACGGTCTCCCTCAAGGGTGGTATGTACCGTTGGCCAATAACGAACAGAAGGTACGATCAACAACCGGTATTGACGTAAAGGTCGGTAAAAATAGTAGGCACCGACACCCAAGTCGCGGGTGATATAGTCGATAGACTCACCCTCTGGATTCTCAACCTGAAACCGGTGTTGCTTCAACTCCAGACGTATGTTCAACGCCTCGGTAAACCGGTAGCCTATTCCGCCACCAGTGGAATATGGTGCGAACACCGTCAATCCCTGATCCCGTTCTTGTTGACTCAATGCCTGTTCACCCGGACTGGTATTGAGGTCCAGATTAAATCCGTGGGAATACTCAAACACCCACTTGTCGGTTACATAGTTCACCTCCACGTTGCCGCCGTTCAACACCAATGGTTGCGACATACCAAAAACCAGATTCCAGCTTCCCGCCTGTGCAGTTCCGGATAAGACCACACCCAACACACCCACCAGCCAACTCCGATACCCCATACTCCCCTCCTCTTTATATAAAGCTTGATTTGATCTGACAGGCAGTATAGAAAGGGCAGTATTCGAGAACAATACGGTGTTATATAAACATACTGTTCACTATTAATGAACTTTAAAATGGACAATATCAACAGCATGCTGTTATTCGCCGCAGTGGTGGAGACGCAAAGCTTCTCCCGGGCGGCGCAAAACCTGGGCATAGGTAAGTCGGCGGTCAGTATGCAGATCGGCCGCCTGGAGGAACGCCTGGGGATCAAGCTGCTCAATCGCACCACCCGCCAGCTCAGCCTGACCGAGGCCGGCAAGGTTTATTACCAAAGCTGCGCACGCATCGCCGAAGAGGCGCGCTTCGCCCATGACCAGATCAAACAATTGACCGATGAGGTCAGCGGCACCTTGCGCCTTACCTGTCCCGTCGGGTTCGGTAATCGGGTTTTGATACCCGCCGTGAGCGCATTCCTGCAACGCTATCCGGCATTGCGACTGGATATCGACTTGAACGATGACTCCATCAACCTGACGGAAAAAGGCATGGACCTGGCGATCCGCATCGCCGAGTTAAGCGATTCCAGCCTGATCGCCCGCCCATTGGCGCAGGCTCCATTGGTGCTGGTGGCAGCCCCGGACTATCTGAATCGAAACGGCACCCCTACTGCCTTGAACGAACTGGAGCAACATCAATGGGTGTTGTTTTCACATGTACCGGAAGTCCTGCATTACGACTATCAGGGTCAATCCTTCACCATCCACACCCAAGGTCGGGTCAAGGTGAACAACGAGGCGGCGCGCCTCAATCTGGTGTTGAGCGGTCAGGGGTTGGGGCTGATGCCCATCTACGACGCCTGGCAGGCACTGGAACAGGGAAGTCTGGTCAGGTTGTTCAGTGCCATTCCCCTGCCCCACGCCCCGATCAGCGCCTTATATCAGGATCGAAAATTTCTGCCGATAAAGATCACCGTGTTTCTGGACTACCTGCATGACCATATGCAACAACAGCCATGGCTACAGGCCTAGACCAGGTTCTTACTGTCGAATATGAGATGAATCTCGCTAATCAACCTGGCATGGAAACGAAACAACTGGGCGATATGTAAGGGGGTGCCGGGTTTTTCCAGGGTGTAAAACACTGCGACGGCTTCATCGCCTTCAGTAACGTTGATAATTTTGTAGGTGCTAGGTGCCGGTGGATCATCGCGTAGCGCCTGTAGATAATCGTCGCGGGAGTGGAATAGAAACAATGGACCGGTAAATTGCAGATCGGGCACCAGCAACTCACGCAGGGCGTCGACTTCGCCACGACAAAAACGGTCGATGAACTGCAGAGCGATCTGGTTTAGACGCTCGGCCACTAGCGCTCCACCACCTGCACAGTAATATTCAACTCCTGCTCCCCACGTTTGACCTGTAACTGGATACGCGCCCCCGGTTGCAGACCCTTCAGCACGCTGGAATAACCACGCAGGTTTTCAATCTGTGCACCATCGATGGCGGTGATGATATCGCCTCCCTGCAATCCCGCCAGGGCCGCCGGCGAAGCGGCCACCACATCGGTAATACGCACCCCTGGCCCCGGATAGGCAAAATCAGGCACGGTGCCGACGCTGACCTTGCGCCCTGCGGGCGGCGCGGCTCGATGATCACCAACAGGTTTGCCGCTGGCGCTCAGGGGCTGCGGACGCTGTACCAGGTATTGGCCGGCCTCCTGGACGATGGCGGCGACCTTGGCCAGGCCGGCACTGTCGATCTTGTCGATGGTGTCACCGGGGGTATGGAAATCGAGGTGCTGGCCGCCGAAAAACTGTACCGCCGGCACACCGACGGCCTGGAAGCTGGTCTGGTCGCTGCCGCCGATATCCTCGGCCACCGCCTTGATCTCGATGCCGGTGACAAACTGTGCACCGCGCAGGATATGTATCCACTCGCTGGCGCTGCCGGTGGCGAAGATGGTCACCGGGTTTTTACCCAGCCGCCCCACGGTATCCAGATTCAATACCCCCATGGCCTTGGCCGTTGGGTACTCCTTATAGTTAGCCACATAGTATTGCGACCCCAGCTTGCCCGCCTCCTCGCCGGTAAAGGCGACGAATACCAGGCTGCGCTGTGGCTGCCACTTATGCGCCAGGCGCGCCAGCTCCAACATCACCGCCACGCCACTGGCGTTGTCATCGGCACCGTAGTGAATCTTTCCCTGGTTACCCGCTTTGGCATCGGGCCAACCCAGGCCCAGGTGATCGTAGTGGGCGCTGATCACCACGCTCTGACCGGCGAAGGCGGGATTCCTGCCGGGGATGACGCCAATGACATTGCTCATGGGAACATCATCACCCAGGCCTTCGACCTTTTGCCGCCAGCTCTGCCGATAACTCTTGCCGTTACCCGGCAGCAGCCCCGCCTCGGCAAAGGCCTTGGCAATGTAGTCCGCCGCCCGGTCGAGTTCTTTGCTGCCCAGACCACGCCCCTGCAGTGACTTGTCCGCCAGAGCGCTTACATCCTGCAGCATGCGTTGCTCGTTAAACACCGCCGGCAGTTGTGCCAGCACCGGCTCGTCCGCCAGAGACGCGGGTACCACCAGTCCGCCGATGTCACCGACAAGCTGCTGCATGGGCGAGCGATCCACCTGCCACTGTCCCTTGAAGCTGTTGCTGGGCTCATCACCGTCGAAGGCGAGATAGCTGTAACGGCGGTAGTGGGGCAGCTTGCGCGCCAGACCGGGAACGGCCTCGGTGTTGTCGCTGGCGATCCAGACGATGGCCTGCTGCGGATTCCTTTCGTTGCGCAAGGTGACGACCAGTGCCTGATCGGTTTTAAACCGCGTCTTGCCGATGCGCGCACCTTGGCCATTGGCCTGGGCGCCATAGCGTTGTAAACCGGTGTCCAGTGTACCGGCAAAACGGTTGCCCCAGCCCAGCAACCACACGGTGCGATCGTCGGGCAGGCGGACGATCTCACTGTCGAGCTTGACCTCGACTGCAAAGCTCTGCGTCTGCGACCAGCTCTGCGCCAATTGATGATAGGCCTTGATCAAACCCTTGTCCGCCTTAGACGGCAAGACCAACAAGGCCTTGTCGGCACCGAAGGCCTGTGACAATGCTGGCGGGATCTCCTCGCGATCGAGGCGGCGGAACAGATCGAAACCGGGGTCAAGACTGATATGCAGCGGCTGCTTTTCAAAGGTAAAACGC
>DKAX01000114.1:13172-25774 GCA_002450975.1 Proteobacteria bacterium UBA6915 | reverse complement strand
AACGTCGGCGATGGTGACGGCGCTGACGCCATAACCCTCATTGGCGTCAAGTAGGCTGTCGCCGTTGAGGTCGTTGAACACCAACACCTCTTTGCTGCCCAAATTGGCGTCGGCGACAAAGCTGAAATTTGTACTGCTGGCACCAGCCACCTGTTGCATGACGGTATAGGTCGCTGCACCCGTGTCGCGCAGTGCCACAACCATGTCACCGCTGACATAGGCCGTGAAAGCGGCATCACCGGCAATAGTCACTTGAGTTACCGGTGGCGGTGGAATAGGTGCGGGCGGCGGAGGCGTGGTAGTCCCGGAATCCCCACCAGAACCGCCACCGCTGGTTTTTGTCCCGCTATCTCCCGTGTTTGTCTTGGGATCAGTCGAGCCGCTAGCGGTTGCCCCTCCGCCACTCTTGGATCCTGAAGAGCCGCCACCGCTGCTACCGCAGGCCGCTAAGGCCACTAGCATCAGCAATAGAACTCCCATTCGAAATACCTTGCCCATCTCTTTACCGCTCCAGTCAACAATTACCGACGGTTTTATTGATTTTTTAATCGGTAACTTTTTGTTACAGAAGTGGTGGCGGACAATAGACAAAATAAAAAAGGGAATTATTTCCGAAAAACCGTAGAGATATTAAGAAATGTGAAAAAATCCGAAAAATTTGACGGTGATCACAATAATTAAATTAAGGGAATATCCCTGTGCAACCTGGTGATATTACGAATGAGTTTGATTCTCAATAAAAAAACCGAAGCCGGTCAATGCCCTTCAGGGCACGACCGGAACCGGGCTATGGCAGATCAGGGTCGGCGGATGAGCATACGTACCACCGCGCCATCGCCGTGGTGGTAAACACCCTCCTCCAGAAAGGTCACGCACTGCTCCTGGAACAGGATCTCACCACCAGCAAAGTCCTCCGCCAGCATCTCCGGGGTGTAAAGCATCTCCACTACCGGCGGACCACCCGATTTGTAGTTCAACTGCTCCGGGGTGAAGGCCTCAAGAATAATCACACCGCCCGGTTTCAAGGCTTTAAGCATGGCCTGGTGCATGGCGGCACGCACATTGGGCGGAAAGTGGAGAAAAATGGAGACCACGCGGTCAAACTCACCCTGCGGCCACTGCCATTCGGTCAGATCATGACATTGTGCGTCGACTCGTACCCCATTGGCGGCCGCCAGGGCCTTGGTCTTGCGCACCCCTTGTTCGGAATAGTCCACGCAGGTGACCTGACACTTTTGCTGGGCCAGCCACACGCCGTTACGCCCCTCGCCATCCCCGACGGCCAGTACGCGCATGCCCGGCTGTAACTGATCCTTTTGCGCTGCCAGGAAGGCATTGGGTTTATCGCCATAGGCATAACCCTGTTCTGCATAACGCTGGTTCCAGAAATCTTTCATAGCTACTCCTCTAAAAAACTCGTGTGCTCTATAACGTCTTAGGCGCGACGTCGCGCCAGCTCCGGCAGATCGCCACGCAGCCCCATGGCCTGACGCATAATGACATTCTTAACCGGGATCAAGGTTTGGGTCAGATTCAGCCCCAAATTACGCAACCAGCGTACCGGCGCCACCTCACTGCCGAACAGGCGTTTGAATCCCTCCATAGCCGCCATCATGGCCAGGGTCTCACCCTTGCGCCAGCGCTCATAGCGACGCAACACCGCCAGTGAACCGATATCCTGGCGCGCCTCCAGTCCCTCTAAAATAATCTGCGCCAGGGTCGCGGCATCGGCCAAACCGAGATTGACCCCCTGACCGGCCAGGGGATGGATGGTATGGGCGGCATCACCCACCAGGGCGATGCGCGGCCGTATATAGGCGTCCGCGTGGCGCAGGCGCAGGGGGAAAGCGCCGCGTTTGGCAATTTCGCTAAAACCTCCCAGAGTCTGTTGCGATGTCTTGGCCAACTCGACTGCAAATTGTTCATCATCCAGGGCCAGTAACTGCTCGGCGTGCTCCGGCGAGGTACTCCAGACGATGGAGTAGTAACCATTACCCAAGGGAAGGAATGCCAGGGGGCCATCAGGCATAAAGCGCTGCAAGGCGGTGCGTGCACGGTAGTGCTCCGGCTTGACCGTGGTCACCACAGCGGTCTGCTGGTAAGACCAGCCTTTGACGGCGATACCTGCCTGCTCCCGCACCCGTGACTGGGCACCGTCGGCCCCCACCACCAGCGGGGCTGCCAGTTGTTGGCCATTGTCCAGACCGACATAGGCCCAATGATTATCCCATCGCAGGGATTGCAGGCGCGCCGGCTGAATGAACTCCACCCCCTCCTGACCGGCCATGGCCTGAAACAGGGCGGCGCGGGTAACACTGTTCTCGACGATGTAACCCAACTCCGGCTCGCCGATCTCGGCGCAGTCGAAGTGGACACGCCCGTCACCACTGGCATCCCACACCTCAATCTCGCCAAAGGGGCTGATGCGCATGGACTCCATCACCGACCACGCCCCCAGGGATTGCAGGATATTGCGCGAAGCCAGAGTCAGGGCGCTGACGCGCATGTCGTAGCCCCGGTCCGGTGGCCCCGAGTCGGCAGGCAGGGTATCCACCAGGGCTATACGCAGTCCGCGGCCGTGCAGGGCGCGGGTCAGCGCAGCGCCGACCATGCCACCGCCGATGACGATCAAATCGTAGGTCTGTACATCACTCATAAGGCCAATCCTCGCGCCGGGCGCGGCAGCCGACCGCCCAGCCCCATGGCCTGGCGGGCCAGCCAGCTGCGGGCCGGCGGCAATAAATCCAAACCCACCAGCCCGAGATTACGCGCCAGGGCCACGGGGGCCAGGGGATTACTGAACAGGCGCACCATGCCGTCGGTAAAGGCAATTACCCTATTATGGTCAGGCTTGCGCCACTGGGCATAGCGCTGCAATAAATTCTCGTCACCCAAATCCTCGCCACGCCCCCGTCCGTCCACCAGCACCTCGGCCAGCACCGCCACGTCGCGCAGACCGAGATTGAAGCCCTGGCCGGCCAGGGGATGCAAAGTGTGGGCGGCATTACCAATCACCGCAAGACGTGCGCGCACCTGCTCACGGGCGCGGATTAGGCGCAGGGGATAGACATGGCGTTCACCCACCCTGGTCAGACGCCCCAGGCGCAGGCCGAAGGTCTGCTCCAGCTTGTCGAGAAATTCTGTGGGACCAAGCGCCATGGTCTGTTCCACTTCGTCGTTGCGCCGGGTCCAGACCAGGGAACAGCGCGGGCGCCCGGTATCCGGTTCCGGCGTCATGGGCAGCATGGCCAGGGGACCGCTGCGGGTAAAACGCTCGAAGGCCACGCCCTGATGGTCATTCTGCGGTGAGACATTGGCGATGACGGCGCTCTGGTCGTATTCCCATACCTGACTGGCAATACCTAACTGCTCCCGGCTGGACGATTGTCCACCGTCGGCCACCACAATCAGCGAGGCGCTCAACTCACGGACCTTACCCTCTTGCTCCAGGCGCACGTTGGCCCCCTCGGGACTGCAGTGTAAGCCCACCACTCGTGCCGGACAGATCAACTCCAGGGAAGGAAGCTGTTCCAGGCGGCGGGCCAGTGCCTGACCCAGGGTGCGGGCGATGACCACATAGCCCAGGGCCTCTACGCCTTCACGCCGACTGTCCATGCGGGTGACACCCATGTGCCCCTGGTCGGAGACGTGGATCTGTTTGATGGGAGCCTTGTCGCTGATCAGGTCCCATAGCCCGAGGGATTGGAGAATACGGGCGCTGCCCTGGGAGAGGGCGATACCGCGCTCATCGTAACTGGGCTGACTGTCGGCGCGCAGGGGCACGGCCTCGACCACGGCTACGCGCATCCCCTGGTCGGCCAGGGCGCAGGCCAGACTGGCGCCGACCATGCCGCCGCCAACGATAATCATGTCGTGATCTGTGTGCATCACTTACTCTCTCCGGGTGGCTAACGCCCCCGAGGCTAACCGCAAAAACTTCGTGTAGACCTGATACTAGGCAAAAAGCGGCGCCGGGGAAACCGTCACTATCAACGGCTGCGCGCCATCAAGGCCTCGATCGCATCGGGGTCCTTGACCACGCCCCGGGTCAGGACCTCACAACCGCGCGCCGTCACCAGCACATCGTCCTCGATACGGATACCGATGCCCCACCAGCGTTTGGCCACCCCCTTGCTGCCGGGGGCGATGTAGAGGCCGGGTTCTACCGTCAAAACCATGCCAGGGCGCAGGCGACGCCATTGCTCTTTCTCCTTGTAGTCACCCACGTCATGTACATCCATACCCAGCCAGTGACCGGTGCGGTGCATATAAAATTTCCGATAGGCCTCGTCCTTGATCAGTCCGGCGACCGACCCTTTGAGCAGCCCCAGCTTGACCAAACCCTGGGTCAACACCCTTACTGCGGTGTCGTGCGGGTCGTTCCAACGCCTGCCGGGGCGCACCTGTTCGATGGCCGCCAATTGGGCCTTGAGCACCACGTCGTAAAGAGCACGCTGCTCGGGAGTGAAACGGCCATTGATGGGAAAGGTGCGGGTGATATCGCCGGCATAGTGTTGGTACTCGGCGCCGGCATCGATCAATAACAAATCGCCTGCCTTTAAAACGGCGTTGTTCTCCACGTAGTGCAGAATACAGCCGTTTTCACCGCCGCCGACGATGGAGTTGTAGGCGGGCACACAGCCGTGCAAACGGAATTCATGCAACAGCTCCGCCTCCACCTGGTATTCGTACTGACCGGGGCGGCAGGACAGCATAGCGCGAGTATGGGCTTGGGCCGATACCTGGGCCGCCCGGCGCATGGCCTGGACCTCTGCCTTGCTCTTGAACAGTCGTTGCTCGTGTAACAGGGGATCGAGGGCGGTAATGGTCGCCGGCGGCTTGACCCCGGCGCGGGCCTTCTCGCGCATGGTGGTCAGCCAGTGGATCACCTGATGGTCATAATCGGGGCGCCCCCCCAGGGTGTAGTAAAGGGTGTCGCAGCCATCGAGCAGCTCGGGCATGAGTTCGTCCAGCTCGTCGATGGCATAGGCCTGATCGGCGCCGTAGTGCTCCAGCGCCCCTTTCTGCCCGGCACGACGCCCGTGCCAGGTCTCCATCAAGGGGTCGCGCGCACGGGAAAAGAGCACATAGGCCCCCTGCTTGCGCCCCGGAATCAACACCGCCACCGCCTCCGGTTCGGCAAAACCGGTCAGGTAATAGAAATCGCTGTCCTGGCGAAAGGGGTAGTCGGCATCCCGGTTACGGATCTGTATCTCGGCTGCCGGGACTATGGCCACGGAGCCGCGCCCCATGGCCTTCATCAGACGCTGACGGCGCCGTTGGAATTCGGTTTTATTCACAATGGACTCACTTGGCACTAATGTATGACAGGGGCATCACCACCCTTGGGCGGTGCACGCATGGGATTCAGCTCTTCATTGAGCAACAGGATACCCACACGCAAATACTCGACCAGTTCCATATAAGCGTTCTCATCATCCTGATCATCCTCCAGGGCATAGCGACCGGCGCGCGAGATTTCCACCAGATCCTCGACAAACTCAGATGCCTCCGGCGAGCAGTTCTGCAAATCATTGCGACCGCTGGCACTCAATCCAAGCAGAAAACCCTGGCACCAGTTCCCCAATGCCTCCACCCGATCAATCAGAGCGAAGTCATCGTCCAACAGCAGAAGCTCAAATTCACATTCGGGATCATTGAGCTGCTCCAGGGTGATGTCATATACCGTACGTAATACCTTTACAGGCTCCTGGGTTAACAGATTGGCACGGTCGACCTCCGGCAGCGTCTTGCCCAACCAGGCAGCTTCTTCCATCGGCCCCAACCCACACAACAAACCGCACAGCGTGCCGTGAAACTCCGCTGGGTCCAATTCCTGCTTAAGATTGCTCAGGGCCGCCTCAACAGCGTCATAATCATAGCTACCGTCTGACATGGATAAATCTTTTTCCTGACTGTGGAATAGTGTGTTGCTGACAAGCCGGGTAGCGACGATAATATGCCCCGCGTCGATTGACGCGAACAGAGGTTAAAGACCGCTTTTTCGACAGTTCACTATAAACAAGGTGTTAATTGACGACAAGCGGCCGACAAAAAATCTTGTCGTTGACCGTGCATGCTGCGGGAATTATAGTGAAACCGAGACTTGAGTGCCTATGTCTGAAGATCCATTTAAAGAGTTGGAGACGCGCATCGAGGCCATGTTGATCGCCGTCGAGCGCCTGCAGTTGGAAAACAAGGCGTTACGCAAAGAAAAGCGTGAGTTGCAGGCCGAACGCGCACGCTTGTTGGAAAAAGCGGAACAGGCGAGCAATCGTGTCGAAACCATTATCTCGCGGCTGAAGGAGATGGAGGTGCAGCTGTGAGCAGCGACACAATTCCTGTCAGCGTTCGCATTCTCGACAAGGATTATAAGATCGCCTGCCCGGCACATAAAAAAACCGATCTGATCGAATCGGCACGCTATCTGGACAAACAGATGCGCGAAGTCAGGGAGACGCAAAACTTCATGGGCCTGGAAAGGATTGCGGTCTTGGCGGCATTAAATATCGCCTATGAGCTGCTTCAGGCTAAAGCTAACGGCGGTTGGGCCGATGAAGTAGGCATTTCCCGCATCAATAAACTGGTAGACAGAATTGACGCGGCTTTACACCAAAACGAACAACTGGACCTGTGAATCAACAGGTTAGTGCAAGGTTTGGGCACCTTCTGTGGTGAATCGTACAGGCCGGGATATTTTCTTGAGCCTAATCAACCATCCCGGGGGCCAAAATAGCTGGTGTTGTGTGCATGTCCGCTCGACGGAAAGCCTAATGCGCCACTGCGGTTCCCACTTGAACCCTTGGTTCAAGAACAAAGGTCTGTGCGGTTATCATGGTCGGTGCCCTCTAATTTGATGACAGACGCTCGCCAACAATTACGCAAAGAGTTGCGCCGACAGCGTCGGCAATTAAGCGCCGCCGAACAACAACAGGCGGCGCACTCTCTCTGCCGCCTCCTGAGCAGTCAGCCAATCTTCCGCAACAGCCGACATATCGCCTGTTATCTCAGTAACGATGGTGAAATAGATCTAAGCCCATTGATGCGCAAAGCCTGGCAATTGGGCAAACAGATCTACTTACCGGTGCTTAACCTGCGTTTTCATAAACGCCTCTGGTTTGCCGCCTATCGAGACGGTGATCCCCTGCAGCCGAACCGTTTCGGTATCCCCGAACCAGTGGTTCCCTTTGGGCAACTACGGCACCCTATGCAGCTTGATCTGGTCCTGACCCCCTTAGTCGCTTTTGATGGGCAGGGTAACCGCCTGGGCATGGGTGGCGGCTTCTATGATCGCAGCTTTGCCTTTCTGCACCACCGTAACCACTGGCGCAGGCCACATTTACTAGGCACAGCGCACCACTTCCAACAATGTACCCAACCCCTGCCCGCTCAATCCTGGGACGTACCTTTGAGCGGTATCAGCACTGACCGAGAGATCCTCCTAACACCTCGCGTCAACGCCTCAAACTGACGAAATTCAGACTTCATAATCCGATACCGGATGCCGATAAAACTCTAGCCGTCAAGCCGACGGACTCTGGGTTTTTTCCATAACAACACCGGTGACGTGAAATGAAAAAAATAGCCATTAGCCTACTGCCCCTCTTTCTGGCTCTCAACTTCAACGGCAGTGCTTGGGGAGATGAAATCGTCAAACTCAGCTTCGGCCTCTACACTACCGACAAACCCACCAGCGTAGTCAGTCAGTTCCGGCCAATACTAAATGTACTCGAGCGCAGCCTGCAGACAAAGCTGAACCAACCGGTACAAATCAAAACCCAGGTTGCCACCACCTATGAGCAAGGCATTAACAACATTGCTCAGGGCCGGGTCGATTTCACACGCCTGGGACCGGTACCCTATATCATCGCCAAACAACGCAATCCGCAAATCAGCATCCTGGCCACTGAACAAATAAACGGCAAAAAAATTTATCACGGCATTATCTGCGTACGTCGCGACAGTAAAATTCTCACAACCAAGGACCTCAAAGGCAAAAACTTCGTATTCGGCAACGACCTCTCCACCACCAGCCGCATCCTGCCACAATACTTTCTTAGCCAACAAGGATTACACCGGCGCGACTTCGGCTTTATTGGCACACTGGAGCGCCACGACCAAGTTGCCTATGCGGTGGCTCGCGGAGAATATGACGCCGGCGCCCTCAAGGAAGGGACCTTTGACAGATTGATGGAAAAGGGTCTGCCGCTGCGCAAACTGGCCAGTTACACGGTACCCACAAAACCCTGGGTCGCGCGTCATGGTCTACCTGCGCGCCTGCACAAGGCTCTGGTCAGTGCGTTACTGGAACTCGCGGATCCCGATGCACTGGAAATACTGGGAAAGTCAGGCTTTACCATTGGTAATGACAACGACTACCAGGATGTGCGCACGGCCTATGGGAACTACCAACGATTCAATGACTAACCCAAGCGGCAAGAACAAGTGGTCACTACGTTGGCAAATGGCCGTAGCAGCGGCTTTGGCCACATTGCTGCTGTCCGCCTCCAGTTGGTTTATTATCGTCAGCACCGAAACCCGCTTTTACCTGCAGCAGCTTGAGTCTCAAATCAAGCTGTCAGTGGACACTCTCGAATCGTCCATTATCGAGGCAGTAATCGCCGAGGACAGCGCACTACTGAACTCCATTCAGCAGCAATTAGTCAGCCACACCGACGCGATCAACACCCTGACCATCACCAACGAAGACGACGTAGTACTTCTATCCTGGCAATCCACCAACTCAACTGACCACAAAAACGCACATCACTATACACGCCATATTAACTACGCCGGTGAGTTATTCGGCAAACTAACCATCATCCTCGACCACGACAAACACTCGCAAGAAATCAAGACTCACGCACGCAACGCAAGCCTAATAACACTGGCCCTGCTGTCAATTCTCAGTCTGATCAACATAGGCGCCGTGCGTATACTGGCACTACGGCCACTTAAGGTAATCAACAATCGATTGCTGCATCACGCCCACGGCTCAGGCGCTGCCACACTCCCCAACTATGCCAGCCGTGAGTTTCAGGAACTTAACAAAACCGTCGACCTCCTGGAAAAACTCACCACCAGCCGGAAAAAATTGCAGGAGGAGATCGAACAACGCAAACTGGCACAACAGGAGTCAGCCCGCGCGCGCGACGAGGCCTTGTTAGCCAGCCAGCACAAGAGTCAGTTTCTTGCCAGCATGAGTCACGAACTGCGTACACCGTTGAATGCCATCATCGGTTATAGCGAAATAATGCTTGAAGATAACAAGGTATTGATTTCCGATTCGTTAGTTGACGATGTGTACAAAATACATCGCTCGGGAAATCTATTACTACAACTGATTAACAATCTACTGGATCTATCCAAGATCGAAGCTGGCCGAATGGAAACCAACTACCAATCGACGCCACTCTTGCCAATCCTGCATGAGGTCGTGGAAAACGTTCAATATATAATGAACAAAAACAACAATCGACTGGAGACTCACTACAATCTGAGCAATGACACCATAGAAACGGACGCGACAAAACTGAAGCAAATCCTGCTCAATCTACTTAGCAACGCGGGTAAGTTCACTAAAAACGGTACCATCAGTTTTCGCGTGGACCTTGGCAACCATACCAGAGACCGCATCACCTTTTGCATTGAGGACAATGGCATCGGCATGGATAAACGCCAGTTGCAGGAAATCTTCAAACCTTACACGCAGGCCGATCGCCATACAGCTGACCGGTTTGGTGGCACCGGATTGGGACTGGCGGTCGCACTGCGCCTGGCAAATCTGCTCAATGGCCGCATAGACGTCACCAGTTCCACCGGCAAGGGGTCTACCTTCACACTGGTATTGAGACTCTGATGTCGGCACTGAAGATTAGTCGTTGGACGATTGTATCGGTGCCAACACCGGCAACTCCGGATAGACAGCTTCAACGGCCTTCTGCAACTCCTGTTCACTGACCGGTACCTGATAAAAGGTCTCACCTGCCTGCTGCATGGCCTTGAGATCGAGCACAGTGCCGGCCGGCAGGTTTTCACCGGAATCCAGGTCGCCCCGCACTGCATACAGGACCCAACGTTGGCCTTCCAATGACAACACCAGGTAGGCGGCATCGGACGCAGCCAGCAAAGTCTGTGCACCCAGCTGACTCAGCGTGCCGTAACTCAGCACCAGTCCGGCGCCCAACTCATAACCTGTAGGAACCACTACCGCCTTGGAGAGTTCATAGGCCGCCAATCCGGCACCGGCCGCCACCGAGACGCTACTGCCAATGACCAGGGTTGAAACGGCCAGGGTATTGCCTGCCACCTGCGAAACCGCCTCGGAGCCAACCCCGGCAAGGGTAGTGCCTGCACCAATTGTCGCGATCGTACCTCCGGCAACCACGCCAAAGGCACTACCGATGGCGGCGGTACCCAAGGCGGCCAGCGGCGCACCCACGTACTGCACCGTCTTACCCGCGCTATAGCCCCCCACTGCGGTAACTGCGGCGCCGGCCTGACCTGCCCCGAAGATTACTGCTGCGGATGTCGCACCAAGCGCCAGCTCACCGGCAGCCAGGGCCTGCCCCGCCACCGCCTGCGTTACACTGAACACGCCGGCCACAGCGGCAGTAGCGGTCGGCGCCACAATTTCGTAGGCGGCCGCAGCACTGTTCCAGGTCAACTGCACCGCCACATTGGCCACGGCCACCCCCTCGTTGACAACCACCAGGGCGGGAAAAACCAGGCTATTGACCGTGATATAACCAATCGAAGCGCCAGTGATTTTACCCACCGGCTTGATCAGGCCATCCCAAAACACCCCCTGCAAAACCCAACGCAGAGACTTCAAGGCCGCCAGGGTATAACCAGTGCGCTCTGCACCTTCAGTCAACTCCTGCTTGGCGCGGGCGAAGGATCCGCCAACTGAGTCCGAATAATCGCTGCCCGTATCCACAACAATATCGGCAAACCGGTCCGAGGTCTGACCACGCCAGTCGTTGGCGTGCTCAAAACCGCGTACGAAATGGGCAAATGAGGCGCTATCCCCCACTTTGCGTACCCGCCCGACCAGGGTATCAGGCAAGGCAGCATATCCCTTTATAAAGCGGTCCCCTGCCGTTGACAGCATTCGGCCAGAGCGCTCCAGCGAGCCACTGGCGGTCTCACCAGCCGAACGCACGCCCCAACGCGCAGCGTCACCCGCCAGGACTGTGCTACTCGAACTGATATCGGCGGCACTGTCCAGACTGTCCTCGGCCATGTGCGCGCCTGCCCGGTAGGTCTCTTTGGCGGCTTCGCCTGCCAAAGAGACCGATCCCTCGATCACCTCACCCGCCAACCCCGGCGCGGCAGCCAAAACCTTGACACCAACCTTGGCAGTCTCACGGCCGGCATCGGCAACCTCCTGGGTACCCTGATGAATATCTTTGGCCAGATCCACACTCTTCTGCACGCCCGCCCGGGCCAGCCCGGCCGCCTCGCGGGCATGCTGCAGCGAGAGACGAAAGGATTGGGCGGCGCGCATGCCCGCCAACTCCGAGGCCAGGGAAAAGGCATCGGGGCCGGGCGGTATTAACATGATGGTGGTCATGGGCACCTGGAAGGCCCCATTCTGGTACAGCGTGGCATGCCCCTCCTTGACCAGCTTTTTAGTATTTCGCAGAGGATCATCCTGAACCGGTTGGCTGCTACAAGCCGCCACCGTGAAAACAACCAAACCTATTGCTAACTTAGCCTTACTCATGTCCCGGCTCCACGCGCAAATCCTCCCCCACCCGCTCCAGCACTTTCTCGACAACTGCAGGATCATCGCTCAGCAGCTCCACACTAACACCGGGCTCCTGTTGTAATCGCTGTAAATCAACCACGCCGCCGACCGGCAAGGTATCCAGAGAAACACTTTGTTCACTACCCTGCTCGTCACGCCACTGCACCTCGCCGCGTGCCGACGCCAGGACCAGCCGCGGCCCATCCCAGGCAAGAAACACCACGCTATTGGCGGCTGCCAGAGTCAATTGCACTGGCAACGCGGTCAGGGCGTTATAGCCCAAGGCTACACCGGCCTTGACCTGATTAAGACTGACACGGGTTACACCCTTGGCCAGGTCATAGCTGACCTGAGCGGCATAACGCACGGTATCCACTGCAGTGCCTGCCACGGCTTGACCGGCGCTAGCCACTGGCGCAGCAGTCGTCACCGCCACCTGATTAACCAGGCCGGCCGCACCACCAACGCCATAGGTCACCGGTACAGTCGTATAAGAGAGCAGGGAAAGGCCAGTCAGAAACCCGCCCTCCACGGTGGGCGAAACTATTTTGACCCCCATATCACCCACGTAGTAAAGACTCATACCCAGAGAGGCAACGGTATTCTCGGTGACTATGAACAGACTTGCCACAGGCAGAAAAATCAGCTTGCCCGCCAGTTTGGCGGTGGCCTCGCCACCTTGCACGCCGGAGCGCACGGCCGGTTTGACCAACCCGCTGTAGAGCATGCGCATATACCCGGACAACATATCACCCAGGGCAGCGGCGCTGTTGCCACGCTCACCGGAGCGCTGGTAGGCGCGCGTGAAATCCTCACCCGCCTCGCGATAGGCCTGCGCCCAGCGCCCTTC
>DKAX01000114.1:0-13152 GCA_002450975.1 Proteobacteria bacterium UBA6915 | reverse complement strand
CCAGATCCAACTCGGCCTGGGCCAACTCGTGGGTCAGGTCCAGGGTTTTCCGGGTACGCTCGCTGCCCCGGGTGTAGATATCACGACCGGTTTCCACACTGTCGCGCAGACCGGCACCGAGGCGCTGCCCCAGGCGGACGCTATCCTGCTCAAGATCCTTGGCCAATCGCCGCAACGCATCGGCCGACGATTCGACAGCGTGGCTTCGGGCATAGGCCCAGCTCTTTTCCGTGGAGGTCACGACAAACCACCCCTCGTGATAGAGGGCCTCGTGACCGCGAATATTGGCATGGGTAATCGGCATGATCTGAGCCGGCGTCTTTTTTTCGACTATACCGGCAATGCTCGATAGTGATAGACATAATGCCACCAACCCCACACCAAACTTGGCAGCCTGATTAAACTTGCTCATAGCCTGTCCCTGACACATTCGAATCAGAGGCAAGAATAGCAAAGGGAACCTGCACAGAGAAGAACGCCGATCGCAGAAACAACCAAACGGACGCAATCAGTAACTTAAATAGATACTAGACAGATAAAAAGCGATCGGATGCTTGTTGTGATCGGCAAACAACGACAGACCGGCAATATGCGCCATATCCATTTGCCGTCCTTCCGGCGCCTTGCGCACCTCGTCGAGCGGGATACGGTAAAAATTGAATCCAGGCTGCACCAACAAGGAGTGATTGAATCGGTCCTTGAACTTGTTGTTATGCCTGCGATCATGTATACGCACTATCAATTTGAAAGGTACAACATGCTCTGAATAAAGGGCAAACTTTACACTGCTATAGGCGCGCCAGTCGGCAACGGGTTCATGAACGGAAAGCCCCGGATAGCGTGCGGGCTGCAGGGATAAATAGCCTACGACTTCATTTCCGTCGCCAGGCCACTGTGCGGGCGCGTGGGCCGAAGCCAGATTGGCATCGTTAACGGATAGAAATCGAATCGGCCATCGCGCCTGAAAATCGACCAACAGAGGAAAGGCACTATCACGCTGCCGGTAGTCGATCAACGTTATTGCCAAAGGCAGGAGACACAGGACTATGGCCGCTACGGCAGAGACTGAAAACACGTGTCGCCTGGGCATGGTAATGGTCAGTCGCGGATCCCGGCGTGCAGACAACGCCAGCATGGCGACGATGCCGCCCGCATCCCGGGCAAAATCCGCCCAACTGGCATCACGGTGTAAAAACAGTTGCACCACTTCCACCGCCAGCCCCGCCGCCAGGGAAAACCAAAAGGCAAACAGATATTGGCTGATAACCTTCGACACCGGCCGGCGGCTAAGACGTCGATAGGACAGCACCAGCCAGGCAACCAATGCGAATGCCACGCTATGGCCGCTGTTTTGCACTTCGCGCCACAACTCACTGTCACCGGGCAGATCGACAAATACAACGATGGCGACGATAACCGCCAGCAACACAAGTATCGACCGTGGCGAACCCGCCAGTCGCCTATTGAATTCAGGAAAAAAATTCATCGTGGACAAATCATCCGCTACAGCACTCCGAGCATGTTAACAAGGAGACTGACAACATACAGGAATTCCCTGCCGCCGAACAGATCCGATGTGAGCAGATCAAATGGCTATGTCGAGACCGTATTTCAGAAAGGGCAATAAGTCTTCAAGGATTACCGGTCTACTGAAAAAATACCCCTGGGTATTATCGCAACCCAGTTGACGCAATATGGACAACTGCACCTTGTCCTCCACACCTTCCGCGGTAACCTTTAACTTCAATGCCTGCGCCATTTGAATAATTGCCCTGGCAATATCCAGACTGCGCGAATTCTCCGCCAAATCCCGAACAAAGGCCTTGTCAATTTTCAGTATGTCGATCGGCATATTAGTCAGCTGACTCAGCGACGAGTAACCAACACCGAAATCATCGATCGCGATACCAAACCCTGTACGTCCCAACTTATTCAAAACATCCAGCGTCAAAGTCATATCATCTATCAAAGCCGTCTCGGTCACCTCCAGCACGATGTTGCTGGCTTCCACGCCGGTACGTTGAAGGATGTCGGCAAACCTGTGCACCAAGTCGGGATCGGAAAATTGTCGCGCCGAGACGTTTACAGAAATATAGGGCACCTGCGTTGCCCTTACCACCTTCTTCCATTGATTCAATGCACGACATGCCTGCTCGAAAACCCATAAACCAATGGGTATGATAGAACCATTGTGTTCGGCCACCGGGATAAACTCATCAGGCGGTACGGGCTTGCCATCCAGCTCCCAGCGCAGTAACGCCTCGCAGCCGACGATCGCACCAGACGCGGCATGTACTATAGGCTGATAGGCCAGATAAAATTCCTGATTGACCAACGCGGTCTTCAAACCGTTTACAATCTGCAACTGACGCCGCGACCGATCATTGATTGTCTCGTCATAAACAACCCAGGTATCACGCCCCTCCTGTTTTGCTTGATACATGGCGGCGTCGGCATTCTTTAACAAAGTTTCCGCATTAACCCCGCCGCCTTCACCTATGGTGAGACCTGCACTGACTGTAACAAACAGCTTCAAATCACCCAGTGATATCGGTGATGTAAAATGATTGACAATGCGATCAACAATTTTTGTGGCAGTGACCATCTGATCGATCGGATCACAGATCACAAGAAACTCGTCACCTGAAAAGCGGCCGACCGTATCACCCGGCCTGACCAATGTGAGCAGTCTCTCCGCCACCTCCAACAACAACCGATCACCCACCTCATGGCCGTAGGTGTCATTGATCATTTTAAAGTTGTCCACATCGATAAATATGAGCGCCACCTTGTGCCCGGCACGCACGGCGCGCTCCAGACTGTTCTGCAACCGATCACTGATCAAGGCACGATTGGGCAACCGTGTCAGACGATCGTGAGTCGCCTCCCACTGTAAACGCTGATTTTGCTTCTGCTCGTCGGAGATATCCATTAAAGACACAACCATCAAACGACCGGTCATGGTGTCTATCTTGCTTATACCAGCCCGCGCAGGAAAGAAACTCCCATCCTTGCGATACCCCATAATCTCATCGCGACTGGTCATACTACGCGCGGTTTCTGAAGACCGCATAAACTCCGCCACATAGCCTGAGTGCACATCGCGCAAATGGGGCGGCAACAACACATTCAACCCCAAGCCCACCAACCCTTCTACCCCATAACCAAACATTTGTTCTGCCCTGGGATTGGCCTGAACAATTTTCGCATCACTATCAATGACTATTATGGCAACATCCGCCATTTTCAAAACATTATAAAAAGAAAAGTGCTGCTGGTAGTCACGCAAAGGATCAAAGCACTGCAGTATATACAGAGCGTCCGCGCTGGCTTTAGCCGGGGCATTCATCCGCTCCAAACAAACGAGCAACAGTCGATTGTCACCGTCCTTGCGCACGAACAATTCGCCCACCCATCGACCTTGCCTTGCAGCCACGGTCAACGCCTCATGAAATTCTTGTGGATTCAGAAGATAGTTGGTCAATTCCGACGGCGCCCCTTTACCTGCGCCGATATTGAAGGCACGCTCGATTTCTTCGCTGCTGTAGCAGACCCGCCCATTTTCATCAACAATGGCAACCGCGATACGCTCAAAATCAAAACGCATACCTTGGACACTAGACCGCTGACTTTCGCTACCACTAGCCCTAGCCGCAACCAGTTTTAGTGGTGCCTGCGCCCGCCACAATTCGAAGGCAGCACGATAACGCTCCGGCACCTCAGGCGCTACACGCCCAAAACGCTCGACTATCTTAAAGCTTCCATCCGCCTGACAGACAGATAAATAGCTGTTCACATGGGCGTGGTGGGTTACCGGGTCCATCAAAACCAGTCCCTGGGGCGCATCGACAGAAACATTCTCCAAGGCCTGCACCAGCGCCTCCCTATCCAGCGTGTGCGCACTGGCAGCAGCAGCGGCAAATGCCTTGACACACAGGAAAGTACCTTCGCCGAAATTGGTCAAGATGCCGTTTCCATTGGGCCAGATACCGTCAACATCCGACAACTCACCCAAACGTTGCAAATATCGTCGATTGGCCGGAGAGTTGATCCCCATAAAATAGGTATTGCTCGAATAAAGCCCTTCGCGCACTTCAGGTTCCAGTGCCGCCACCATAGCCTCATCATAATGCCCCATGACCACAGCCATACGCCCCTTCAATCCACTGGCGTAAAATTGCCGCAACAGATTCAATTGATCTTCACCCGCTGCATAGGGTACAAAAAAATCGGCACCGGACCGGGCCAGCTCATCAAAAAGATCGGAAAAATCGCTACTTCCGATATCGAAAAACCGACTACCAACCTCCTCCCCACCGCAACTTTGCAGGCTACGGCGGGCAGCGTCGATAGATCCATGGGGCCACTCGTAATTGTTTCCTGCAAAGAACGCCTTTGGACCGAATTTCTGCACCATGAAAGGGATCATTTTTTCTATTTGTTGATTGGGTAACGCGGCGAAGTGGAAAAAATAGCGGCTATAGATGGAACCTTCGTAGAAAGAGAAATTCAACAACGGTACCCGACGCGGTTCCGCGACAGTATTGGCAACGGCAATGCGCGAATTAGAAAGCAGATTACCGATAATCGCTGTACAACCATGCTGCTCGATCAGACGCACCGCCGCCGGTACAGCGGTTACTGGCAGGCTGCCGTCATCCTCGATAACAATCTCCAGGGGCCGGCCCAGAATGCCACCTGCCTCGTTGATCTCCTGACAGGCTATCTGCGCTGCATGACAAATCTCCTGGCCATACATTTTCACCAGACCAGTGAGTGGCGCCAACAGCCCTAGCCTCACCTTACCCTGTTTACCACTATCCATAATTGTCTCGAAATCGACACGACACTAGATAATATCGACTGGGCAGGACATTACTAAAAGCTAAAAAAGTTACAAATAATAAATAGATATCCAGCCAAACAGGCACTTATCCATTTACCGGGCAAAAAGTAGTATGATAGCCACCTTTCGAAACCCCATGGAGTCACTATGCGTTTGACTGTAGAACAGTTCCGGGCCTGGGAGCACAAGAGCATCACCCTGCTCGGTATGTCGGGGGTGGGCAAGACCTATCTGGCCAATATTCTGCGGCAGGAACAATGGTTTCACTATTCCGGCGACTACCGTATCGGCACCCGCTACCTGGACGAGGCCATCCTGGACAACATCAAGACCCAGGCCATGCAGGTGCCCTTTCTGCGCGACCTGCTGCGCTCTGATTCTATATATATACGAAACAATATCAGTGTCGATCACCTGAAGCCGGTCTCCAGCTTCCTGGGCAAACTGGGTAATCCTGAGCTGGGTGGCCTGGCCCTGGAGGAGTTCAAACGCCGTCAAAAACTTCACCACGTGGCCGAAGTTGCAACCATGAAAGATGTGCCGGAATTTATCCAAAAGGCGAGAACCATCTACGGGTATCAACACTTTATCAACGACGCAGGCGGCAGCGTTTGCGAGTTGGATAACGAAGAGGTATCGGAACTGCTTGCCCAGCACACCTTGATTCTCTACATCAAGGCCTCCAAACAGGACGAGCAGGAACTGATTCGCCGCGCCGAGTTGGCGCCCAAACCCCTGTATTACCGCGCAGAGTTTCTCGACGAGCAGTTGGCCACTTATATGCAGGAAAACAAACTGGCCTACGTGGCGCAAATCGACCCCGACGACTTCGTGCGCTGGATGTTCCCGCGTCTGTTCTATGCGCGCATACCGCGCTACGAGCAGATCGCCGGTCGCTACGGCTATACGGTCACCACAGAGGAGATGCACGCGGTGAAAAATGAAGCGGATTTCCTGGCCTTGCTGGAAAAGGCCATCGCTCGCCAGCCCCAATAGAGGAGGTCGGCCATGCCCTTAGTCGCCCATTCACAGCTACCGACCTTCGCCCGCCTGCAAGAGGAGGGTGTTTCCGTCATCGAACCGGACCGCGCCCTGGCACAGGACATCCGCGAGATGCACATCGGCCTGCTGAACATGATGCCCGACGCCGCTCTGGAAGCCACCGAGCGCCAGTTCCTGCGCCTGGTGGGAGAATCCAACCAGATCGTGCAATTCTACGTGCACCCCTTTACGATTAAGGAGTTACCGCGTAGCGAGTCGGCGCAGGCCTATATCGACAAACACTATGAACCGTTTGAAAAACTTAAAACTGACGGTCTGGATGCGCTCATCATTACCGGCGCCAATGTCACCGAACCTGACCTGGCCATGGAGCCCTTCTGGAATCCGTTGATCGAGATCATCGACTGGGCCCTGGAGAATGTTACCTCCACCCTATGTTCGTGTCTGGCCACCCATGCGGTACTGCAATTCCGCCACGACCAGAAACGCCGCCTGCAGCCGGCCAAGCGCTGGGGCGTTTTCCAGCACCGGGTGATAGACCGCAGCCACCCCCTGGTGGCCGACGTCAACACCCGCTTCGACGTGCCGCACTCGCGCTTCAACGATGTCAGCCGCGAGCAATTCGAACAGGCAGGTTTAAAGGTGTTGGTGGAAAGTGCCAGTGCCGGCGTACACCTGGCGGTGAGCGAGGATCTGTTCCGCGTGGTCTATTTCCAGGGCCACCCGGAATACGACACCATCAGCCTGCTCAAGGAGTACAAACGCGAAGTAGGCCGCTTTTTCAACCGCGAGATAAACGACTACCCGCCCTTTCCCAAGAACTACTTCACCCTGCAAACCCAGGCCATCCTGGAGGAGTACCGCCTCGCCCTGAGCGGAGCGCGTGAACAGGGCAAGGCCATGCCGCCCTTCCCGGAGGAACTGATCACCCTGCTGCTGGACAACACCTGGCACGACACCGCCGAGGCGGTTATCGATAATTGGGTGGGGAAAATCTATGAGGTAACCAACAACGATCGAAGACTGCCCTTCATGGCCGGCGTCGATCCGCAGGACCCCTTGGGCCTGCGTTTCAAGAAAGGGCAGCGCAAATAAAAAAGGGGCCTTGCGGCCCCTTTTCCTTACACCTCTTTAATGCCGCTTTGCGTACCCAGCAACACCACATCGGCGGGACGCATGGCAAACAGACCGTTGGTGACGACACCGACCAGATTGTTCAAAGTCTGCTCCAATTCCACCGGATTCATGATCTGCAGGTTGTGCACATCCAGGATCACATTGCCATTGTCGGTGACAAAGCCTTCACGATAGACCGGCTGACCGCCCAGCTTGACCAACTGACGGGCCACATAGCTGCGTGCCATAGGGATGACCTCCACCGGCAGGGGGAACTTGCCCAGCATATCCACCAGCTTGCTCTCATCGGCGATACAGACAAATTGCTTACTGGCGGCGGCGACAATCTTCTCGCGGGTCAGGGCGCCTCCGCCCCCCTTGATCAGATGACGGTAGTGGTTGCTCTCATCGGCGCCATCGACGTACAGAGCGATGTCGTCCACCTCGTTGAGATCAAATACCGGAATCCCATGTTTCTTCAGACGCTCGGCGCTGGCCACGGAGCTGGCCACGGTGCCATCGATCTTGTGTTTGATTTCAGCCAGAAAATCGATGAAATGGTTGGCTGTGCTGCCGGTTCCGATACCGACAATCGTACCGGCTTGTACATAGTCCAGGGCGGCCCTGGCGACGGCCTTCTTCATTTCGTCCTGGGTCATAGTCATGACGCATTCTCCTCAATACTGTGTGCCCGCATTACGGCAAATCCCGCCAGCTTGCGGCCGGGAGCTGCTAAAGCGGGCTATTTTGTCATATGATTGGTAGGTTAGGTCAAGGAAAGCCTGTTTTCCTTGCGAAATCCCCGGAAGATCATGAGTACAGACTACATCAATCGCATCCTCAAGGCCCGCGTCTACGACGTTGCCCGTGAAACCTCCCTGGACCGCATGCGCCGCCTGAGCAGGCGCCTGGAGAACCAGATTCTGCTCAAACGCGAGGATACCCAACCGGTCTTTTCCTTCAAGCTGCGCGGCGCCTACAACAAAATCGCCAGCCTGCCTATTGGCCAGCTGGAAAAGGGGGTGATCACCGCCTCCGCCGGCAACCACGCCCAAGGGGTGGCTCTGGCCGGTTCACGGTTGAAGATCCCCACTCTGATCGTGGTGCCCAAGACCGCCCCACGCATCAAGGTCGAGGCCATCCGCGCCTTCGGCGCTGAAGTCGAGTTACACGGCAACACCTATGACGAGGCCTATCAACACGCCCGCGCTCTGGCAGACAAAAACGGCATGAGCTTCGTCCACCCCTATGACGATCCCGATGTCATTGCCGGCCAGGGCACCATCGCCCAGGAGATCATGCGCCAATGCAAACAGGGCGCTGATGCCATCTTTGTTCCGGTGGGGGGCGGCGGCCTGATCGCCGGTATCGTTGCCTATATCAAACCCCTCTACCCCCATGTCAAGGTAATCGGCGTGGAACCGGATGACGCCCCCTGCATGTACGAAGCCTTGCGCACCGGACAACGTATAGTCCTGGAGCGGGTAGGCATTTTCGCCGACGGGGTGGCGGTGCGTCAGGTAGGTGAAGAGACCTTCCGCGTCTGCCGCGATCAGGTCGACGAGGTACTGCTGGTCAGCACAGACGAGATTTGCGCCGCCATCAAGGACATTTTTGACGACACCCGCGCCATCGCCGAACCGGCCGGCGCCCTTGCGGTGGCCGGCATGAAAAAATATATCGAGCGCGAGCAATTGAAAGGCGCCACTTTGGTGGCGATCAATAGCGGCGCCAATATGAATTTCGACCGCCTGCGTCATGTAGCCGAACGCGCCGAACTGGGCGAACAGCGCGAGATCCTGATCGCCACCACCATCGACGAACGGCCGGGCAGCTTCCGCAAGTTCTGCGAGATCATCGGCGCACGCAGCATCACCGAGTTCAATTATCGCTTTGCCGACCCGGATCGCGCCCACGTCTTCGCCGGCGTGGAGATGCAACACGGCGAGAGTGAAAAGAAATTGTTACTGGAGAAACTTGCCAAACACGGCTATCCGGTGGTCGACATGAGCGACAACGAGATGGCCAAATTGCATGTGCGCTACATGGTAGGCGGCCATACCCATGGCAAGGTCGCTGATGAACGCCTCTATCGCTTCATCTTCCCGGAACGCCCCGGCGCCCTGATGCATTTCCTCATGTCTATCGGTGGACGCTGGAATATCAGCCTGTTTCACTACCGAAATCACGGCGCCGACTATGGCCGCGTGCTGGTGGGCATTCAGGTTCCTGCCGATGACTCACAAGCCTTTGACGATTTTCTCAACGGATTGGGATTCCCCAATTGGCCGGAGACGGACAATCCTGTTTACCAATTGTTTTTGAGTTAAAGGCGCCGCCTCAATAGAAACGCACGGCGTAACCTGCTATAGGACAGGAAGAACGCAGACCGTTGCACGCCTCCAGCAGGATAAAACCGTCCTGTGGAAGGGCGCGAATAAATCCGCCCAGATCGCGCCCGGGATTATTGTCACTCTGCTCACCGCAGCGGATGACCAATCCGTTGCTAAACTGGCATTCAAACTGACCTTTGCGATCGCAGCGATACAAGCTATCCAGACTACTGCACTGCTCCAGGAAAAAAGTCGGATCCCCTTCGTCCAATACTTGATCGAAGCTGACGAATAGACGCACCGTATACGGATCGCTCGATCTGACTCGCCAGCGAACGGTAAACTCACCACCACTGCGAATTGGCACGCTGGAATCCGTCACCTGCGGGACCACACCGACACTATAGTCCTCGATTGCAGTATCCACGGCAGGACCACTATTCTCCGGCGCCGCCAAGCCACAGGCCGATAAACACAGAAAAACCAGAACCGTATACCGAGCCATCGCCTCCCCCCTTCGTCAACGATGCATCCCATGCCGGACCGAACCTGTATAAAACTATCCGATCCTGTGCAGTAACTGGCATCACTATCTGACTGAAGTATAGAGGCTCAGAAATTGAATCGCATCCGATAATCCATATCTTGTCGATTCCTAATCGTTTAAAAAGCAAATAGACCAGTATTCAACAGCCTGGTTTACTAACACCACAACCCGCCCTATTCCAAAGACAAAATAAATTCCCACGACTGTTTGGATACCGGATTAATCGACAACCGGTTACCGCGGCGCAACAACGGCATCTCCTGTAATTGCGGATATTGCTTCAACTCATCCAAACTAATCACCCGTTTGAATTTACGCACATAGCGAACATCCACCATATACCAGATCGGATTGTCTGGCGTACTTTTTGGATCGTAATACTTGCTATCAGGGTTTTGCGCCGTGAAATCTGGATAACCTTCCCGCACAACTTCGGCAACACCAACAATACCTGGCGGCTTGCAATTGGAGTGGTAAAAAAACACCTGATCACCAACACGCATCTGATCCCGCATCATATTGCGAGCCTGATAGTTGCGCACCCCGTCCCAGTGTTCTGTCTGACCCGGTTTTTTCTCAAGATCATCAATACCAAAAGTATCAGGCTCTGACTTCATCAACCAAAAATTCACATCAACCTCGCTAACGACAAGGGCGACCACTAGGCCGCCCCTGACAAAACCACAATAGAACCATTGCTCAAAACGACTAAAATACCATACCGACTGTCAATGCGGGCATCACTAGCAAACCCAGCCCGGATGAATCCTCATTCGAGGAGAGCAACATGATATAACCGGCATTCAAAGAGGGATCAATATACAGGGTATCGCTGATAAAGATCTTGCTGCCCGCCTGAAAGGTCAATGCCAGCGCCAGAGTATTGCCGGAACCGCTATAGGACGTACCGTAGTCGTTTTCATCCCATTTCCAGGACACGCTGACCACATCAGCGGCAATTCCACCGTAAAAGCCATTCATGCGGCGGCCATTGAAGTAGCTGCGCATACCGAACCCTACTCCAAAACCGCTACCATCCTCATGATAGGAGTAAGACGACCCTTCCTCTTCATCATATTTATAAGCAAACAAATCACCACGCATGACCATACCGCTGCCCGGCACAGACATGGTCTCATATTCCAACCAAGATAACCCCCCAAGCATCATACCCAAGGGGTTTACACCAATCAGACGATCTGGCGGCATATCCAGGCCGTCAACCGCTGACGCAGTGTTTAAAAACAAAAACGAAATTAAAAATAGCAACAACTGTCTTTTTTTCATAGCTCCTCCACTGACAAACTTATACATGACACAACCTACCAACAAGAACTAAAAATAAAAACGCAGCCGCAACGTCCAGCTATCCGCCAAGTGCCCAAACTCCGATTGTATCTGACTGGAGTCAGTCATCGCCTTTCCTTCACCGTGCACCCAGGCCAGTAAAAGATCAGACTCATCGGCAACTGAATAGGTAGCGCTCAGTTGAAACAGACTGGAATACTCGACCACCCCTTCGCCATCCAGCAATGGACTGACAAATACATTCATGGCGGAACCGACCAGTGGCGAAACCTGATACTGAACCGCCAACGCGACAATCTTTTGTGAAAGCTGTTTTTGCAGACCGGACAGGTAGAGAAAATCCTCCGCCATATCTGACAACCTGTTTTCAGCGCGCACACCCCGACTGTTTTGATAATACTCAATTGAGGCGATGACTCCATCACCAAACTGGTAGTCAGCACCACCCACAAACCAACTGTCCACATTGTCCTCGCCCGGCAAACGAAAGACAATACTCTCAGCGTGCCAGGCCAGCCCCTTCCAGTCAGACTCAAAACTTACCCCGACAATATCGCTCTCCAGAACACGCGCTGCCAAGAGTGACAGTTCAGCAGTTTCTCCAATCTGACCACGATAGTAGATTGCCGGCTGGTAAACTACATCAGATATGTCAGGATTGGCAAAAACCAGAGTGGCCGACAAAGATGAAAATGGACTGGGATAATAGGTCAATTGAGTCAGGTCCACGCCCGGCTTATACTCCCGGTCCAGTTCAGTGGGATTGAATGCACCAAAAATATCCATCGGCTGCCAGAATCGGCCATTACCCCAACTGATAGGTTGCCGTCCAGCCAAAAACTCCCAACCATCCAGCGTTTGCCTGAGCACCATCCGATCAAACACTTGATACGCTGCTTGTGCCTCGCTACCCGAAAGATCATCATACCAAAGCGACCCTAGTGGCTCGTACCGAAATATGTATCCTTTGGTTGGGTCCGAGGCTATCCCGAGAGAATTTCTCGCATAGGCGATTTGGTAGTGCAGCTGCAAATATCCGCCTTGCCATACACCGCCTTGCGCCATCAGCCTTACTGTCTCTTGATCGTAACTAATTCCGGTATCGCCGTTCTGCGACCCCATTTCACCGATCTGTGCTAAACCACGAGTTGCCTGCATGGCAAACAAACCGCTGAAGTCGGCGTCACCTGCCCAGGTAATTTCCGAACAAGATAACATCAACAATAAAAGTAAATTTGGACTCCGGCCTCTCATGAAATCAGTTTGTCTACGCAGATACAGCCTGATCAGATTCTATCATACCGTCACGCAAGGTAATGATCCGCTCGGCACGCGCCATAACACGTGGATCATGCGTGGAAAAAAGGAAAGTGGTTTTCTCACGGTGTGATAATTCATGCATTATATCGAGCAACGACCCTGCATTTTCCGAGTCCAGGTTGGCGGTCGGCTCGTCCGCCAGGACTATCTTCGGACGGTGAACGAGCGCCCGGGCGATCGCCACGCGCTGCTGCTGCCCNNCCAGACGTGGGCCTGCTGCCAGGGCACGAGCTACCGCCACCCGTTGCTGCTGACCGCCACTCAATGCATTGGGACGCCTATGAACCATCTTCTCCAACCCTACCATGGTCAGATAGTGCATGGCCCGCTCGTGACGCTCTGCCTGCGGTCTCCCCTGCAACACCATCACCAATTCGACATTTTCCAACGCACTCAGCACCGGTACAAGATTGTAGGCCTGAAAGATAAAACCAATCTGCATAAGACGGAAATGCGACAACTCAGACTCCTGCATTTCCCCAAGAGTAAAACCATTTAGCCTTACCTGACCACTGCTGGCACTATCTAGACCGCCGATGATATTTAACAAAGTCGTCTTACCTGACCCCGAAGGACCTACCAACGCAGCAAACTCACCTTCGTCCAGTCGGAGATCGATACCACTCAAGGCATTCACCTGAAATTCACCTTGCTGATAGGTTTTGGTGACGCTCTCTACG
>DKAX01000223.1 GCA_002450975.1 Proteobacteria bacterium UBA6915 | reverse complement strand
AATGCCAACAAAGTTCTCTCCAAGTCACGACTTACCGAGCATGTCTATGAGCAGGATGCCGACAAGGATAGCAATGTTCTAGAGGTCTATATCAGGCGTTTGCGGGAAAAAATGGGTAAGGAGGTCATTGCTACCCAGCGTGGTCAGGGCTATGTGTTTAAAGGATTGAGTGGGTGAGGTCTATTCAGCGTCGTTTGGCTGGTGGGTTGTTGCTGAGTTTATTGATTACCTTCGCAGTCCAATGGTGGTTGGTGACAGCAACAATGCAATTTTTGGTTGAGGCGCAGATGCGTACCCGCTTAGAGCACGATGCAGAGGCCGTGCTTGCCCTGGTATCTGTAGTAAAAGGCCAGGCCGTGGTTGATCTCAAGGCAGCCGAACCGGTCTTTCAACAGCCTTACTCCGGCCATTATTTTCTGGTTAGTGCTAGCGGTCAGTCCTGGCGATCCCGATCCTTGTGGGATTTCAACATGCAATGGCAAGCGCCGGGAGAATCAACCAGTCAGATTTTCGGGCCTCGGCAACAACCGCTCTTGATTTTTGAAAGGTCTTATCAAAAACAGGGCATGCATTGGCGCGTTCTGGTTGCAGAAGATCTAACCCACCTGCAGCAGGATTTGCAACGTTTCCGTTTACGCTACGCTCTATTATCTCTCGTGGTATTAGGTTTGATTATTGGCTTTCAGATTATAGTGGTGCGCCGAGCGTTATTGCCTCTTCAGTTAACACGTGCGCAGTTGACGGAATTGGAGCGTGGCGGGCGTGATACCTTGTCCACTGAAGTGCCGGTTGAGATTCGTCCCTTGGTAATGCAAATAAATCGGTTGCTGGAAATTATGCAGGGTCGACTCCAGCGGTCACGTAATGCTTTAGGAAATCTGGCGCATGGAATTAAAACGCCCTTGGCCGCCTTGATGCAGTCTGTGCGTCAGCCGGAGTTAGAGAGGTATCCGGATTTGCAGGATGATTTGCTGGATAAAGCACTGCGCGTGCAAAAAATTACCGAAAAGGAGCTTCACCGGGCGCGTATGGCCGGGGGCGGAACCCTGGGGCAGGCCGTAGACATTATCTCTGCAGTTCAGGATCTATTTTCGTTGTTGGCGTCAGTGTATCGGGATAAGAATCTCGATTTTCAGCTACAAGGACCCCATGATTTGCCGGTAAATGCCGATCGTGATGATATGCTGGAGTTGCTAGGTGTGCTTCTTGATAATGCCAGCAAGTGGGCCAAAGGCGTGGTGCGGGTTTCTGTAGTGACCGCTCCCAAGGTTGTTTTAGTCATTGAGGACGACGGCCCTGGTGTGGATGAGGAAAAGCTCGCGCAGTTGGTCCAAAGAGGTAGCCGTATGGATGAACAGGTGGAGGGGTTTGGGCTAGGGCTGGCCATCGCCAAAGATATTGTTGACAGCTACGGCGGTGAGTTGCACCTGTGTCGATCCGGTACCCTGTCGGGTTTGAGGGTCGAGCTGGAGTTACCTTGGGTGTTGAAGGGTTGAGCTAGCGTTGTAAGAATTGATTTTGAAATTCATCCGCGTCGATGGGTTTGCTGAATAGGAAACCCTGTCCTTCCTCGCACGAGGATTGTTTCAGGTGTTCAAGTTGTTCACTGACCTCGATGCCCTCGGCTGTTACACTGAGATTCATACCCTTGGCAATGTGTATGATGGCGTCGACGATAACGGCGTTTTTACGATTTCGTGTCAGTTCGCGAATGAAGCTACTGTCTATTTTGATGATGTCGATGGGGTACTCCAGCAGGTAATTCATGGAGGAGTAACCCGCGCCAAAGTCGTCCAGGGAGATTATGATGCCCAGTTTTTTCAGGCGATCCAAAGTTTTCTTGGTATGGGCGGATTGGCTGATCAGTGTGCTCTCTGTGATTTCGAGTTCCAGTGTGTCGGCTGGTATTTTCAGTTGGTTCAGTATGGAGAAGACCTCGTGATAGATGTCTTCGTTTTCGAATTGCACGGCAGATACGTTTACAGACAGGCGCAGTAGTGGATGCGTTTTGTGCCATTTTTTCAACTGTTGGCAGGCCTGGCGAAGTACCCAGGTGCCAATCTCTTTAATCAAGCCAGATGCCTCCAGCGGCGGTATGAATTCAGACGGTGGTATTGATCCCAGTTCAGGGTGGTTCCAGCGCAGCAGGGCCTCACAACCGGAAAGATTCTGGTCCGATAGGTTGAATTTTGGCTGATAGTAAAGGCTGAATTCATTGTTTTGCAGGGCTGTTTGCAGGGCATTGACTATTTTGGACCTGCGGTTGTTTATGTGGGCCAGTTCGCTGGAAAAGAAAACATAGCGATTTTTACCCAGTTCTTTGGCGTGGTACATTGCGGCGTCCGCGTCTTTCATCAACTCTTGGGCGTTGGTATTCATGTCGCTGGTAATGCAAACAACGCCTACACTCGCGCTGGTGCGCACCATTTTGTTGGCAAGAGGCACAGGTGCGGCAATTGATTGTACGATGCGTTGCGCAACGTCTTCTATGTCGCCGGGGTCTTTTACCTTGCTGAGTATAAATGTGAACTCATCGCCTCCAAGCCGCGCGATTGTATCGCTTCGGCGAATGCAGGTTGTCAGTCTTTCTGCGATAATTTTTATTAGTCTATCGCCGTAGTCGTGGCCCAGGCTGTCATTGATATTCTTAAAACCATCCAGGTCAAGAAATATCAGGGCTGCCTGATGATGGTAGCGTGTAACCTGCTGTAGAGTATGTTCCAGGCGGTCGATGAACAGAGAGCGGTTGGGAAGGCCGGTGAGCGCGTCGTGATTGGCCATGTAATGAAGTTTGGCTTCGTTTTTCTTGCGGTCGGTAATGTCCTGGATGTTGGCCAGGAAGACCGCAGGAACGTCGCTATGCGATATCTGCAACCTTACCTCGACCGGATAGGTCGAACCGTCTTTGCGTCTGTGCATGGATTCGTAGACTACTCTGCTCAATTCGCCATTGGTCAACGGTTCGATGAGATGATTGAATTCTGAACGGGAAAGGTTGGCATTTAGCTGCACGAGATTGATGTGTTGCAGCTCAGCTAGGCTATAGCCCAAATTGGTGGTAGCGCCCTGGTTAGCCTGGATGATTTGCAGACTATTGCTGTCAATCACCAGGATCTCGTCCCAAGAGTGATCCAGCAGGTATCCGAACCAAGTCTGTGTTCTTTGCAAAGCCTTACGTTCGCGCATATCACGGGCAACGGAAAGTACGTGGTTTTGGCCGTGTAACGTTACGATGCGTGCCATGACCTCAACGGGAATCTGTGTACCATCCTTGGCTACATGAATGGCTTCCAGGAGTTTTTTTCCATCATTAATCAATTCATTGCCAAAGGATTTTACTTTTGTAAGGTTGGCAGTCGGATTGATAGTGCGGGCGTTCATCTGCAACAGTTCATCCCGACTGTAGCCCAGGTATTGACAGGCATAGTCATTGACCTCGACAAAATTACCGTGCGTACCATCGTCACTAATCGGCGCGAGGAAAACCGCTTCGTTAATGCTATTGAAAAGTGTTTGGTAGAGTAGCGTCTCATCCAGGCGCATCTGCTGCGCTGTTTTCAAGGCGCTGATGTCATTGATGCTGGTTAGGCAATACAAGCCGGCACTAAAGGTAAAGGGGGCGCTGTTGACCAGGACCTCAATGTGTACGCCATTTTTTTGGATCAGGCAGGTTTCATAGGAAGTCTTACCGTCAGAGGCGGCGCAATTTGAATTATCTGTGATTTGGTTTGATGCGACACAGAGGTCGCACCCCGCACGTAGTTCACTTAGTCGCATACCTTTTAGCGTGCCATCGGTATAGCCGAGTAGTTCATGTAGCTGACGGTTTGCAAAGGCGATTCTGTCATCGGTATCGGTTAACGCCAGACAACCGGGCAGGGTTTCCAGAAAGGATTGCCAATTTTCTTCCAGAGAGAAAGTAACCGCACGATTCATGGTAATAATGTCCTATCAGGGTAAAGACTACATCGGCAATATTTATCTATACGATTAGGGGAATTAATCCTCAGTTATATTTGAAAATTTGTTTTGTCGATGGAGTTGTTGCGCGCGCCAGGCGGCGCAGACGTAAGAACCCTAATGGGTAAAGGGTCAATTGCAGGCCTGCGTACAAGACTATGGACAGTGCGAAGTAAAAACCGAACTCCTCTTGTGGATTCGGGTAAAAGATGAGTAGGAGAATACCCAGGCTCAAAGTAATCGAGCCGGGTATCAGGTTCATAATCAGTGCCTTGCGTGGTTGCGAGCGTCCCGCTGACTCAACCAGCAAGCGGTGATATTGGTCTTCACCTAGGGCGCGTATTAGCCACAGTCGACTGCTGTTACCGGCGGCCACGAGAAGTGATACCACCAAAATCATGATTGCTGCTTCGATTGATAAAAATGGCGTCAGGCAAAGTCCCAGACTGGCCAGTTCAAAGGGCCATTTCAGGCGTCGCACAACGGGATTTACCTCTAGTTTCAGCTTGGGAGTCGCTAAGTAGGTGGTCAGTATATCGGCCAGACGGGCAAAAAATATTGCGGCTGCCAGTGCATGAATTAGGGTTGTCGGGAAATTTGCCATAGGGATAAGTGTCGGCATGCTAGCCCTTTCCCTTGAATGGTTGTCCCGCTAAAGAAAACGGCCCATCCAGACTACCGCTAGCAACTGGGCTAGTGAGGGTCGATAAAATAATCCAATAGATTGTTTAAAAACTGCAGACCCCTATCGGTGGGCTTTAATGTATCTTGGCCAAACTCCAGCAATTCCGCTGCTTGGGCCGCATCAACAGCATTTTGTATGTTTTCCCATGGCAGGCCGGTGCGCTCGCTGAACAAACGGGTTTGGAAACCGGCCGGCAGCCGTAAGGCGTTCATCATGAACTCCAGCGGGAGGTCTTGGGTCGTCAATTCCTGTTTGCCGGCAATGAAATCGCGGGTATTGATATACCGTTCCGGATGTTTGTGTTTCCAGCGTCGGTGGATTGTGGAACTGGCCCCGTCGGTGATCTTGCCATGGGCCCCCGGCCCGATGCCGAGGTAGTCGCCAAAGGTCCAGTAGTTAAGATTGTGATTACAGTGTTTGTCCGGACGGGAGTAGGCTGAGATCTCGTAGCGTTGATAACCCGCCTCAGCCAGTCGTTGTATACCCCGTTCCTGGATGTCGGCGATGGTGTCATCGTTCGGCAGGATGGGTGGCTGACGATAAAACAAGGTGTTAGGTTCCAGCGTCAGCTGGTAATAAGAGATATGGGTTGGTTCCAGGGCGATTGCCATATCCACATCGGACAGGGCTTGGATTAGCGTTTGTTTCGGTAGTCCAAACATCAGGTCCAGGTTGAAATTGTCGAAACCGGCGGCGTGGGCATGTTCAGCGGCGGAAATCGCCTGTTTGCGGTCGTGGATGCGCCCCAGTTTCTGCAAGGCGTCCACATCAAAGCTTTGGATGCCAATAGAAAGTCGATTGACGCCAACGGCGCGGAATTCCTGAAAACGGGCCATGTCACTGGCGCCTGGATTGGCTTCTAGGGTGATCTCTGCCTGAGGTGCGATGTTTAGGCGGGCGCGCAGGCCGCAAAGTAAATCGTCCAGGGCGCGCGGACTGAGCAGGCTGGGGGTGCCGCCGCCGATAAAGAGTGAGTGGATTTTTCGGCCCCAGATGGTCGGCAACTCCTGCTCCAGGTCTGCCAGCAAGGCTTGTATATAGGCACGTTCTGCAGGTTCATCCTTTACTGCATGGGAATTGAAATCGCAGTAGGGGCATTTACGCACACACCAGGGGTAGTGGATATAGAGTCCCAGCGGAGGTGGTATCAAAGGGGGCACTAGGGTATCCGCGGAAGGCTTAGTTTAAAACCGATTCCTGCAGCGCCTGCACCAGGGCGCGCAGTGCCTGGCCGCGATGGCTTAACTCATTCTTGGTATCCATGGGCAATGCCGCAGCGGTACAGTGGTAGTCGGGTACAAAGAACAGGGGGTCATAACCAAAACCCTGGTTGCCTTGGGGTTCGTTGGTGATAAAGCCTTCCCAGCTTCCCTGGCAGATAATGGGGGTGGGATCCAGGGCGTGTTCCATATATACCATGACGCAATGAAAGCGAGCACTGCGTTTTTCCGGTGGGATGTTTTCCAATTCTTTTAACAACTTGGCATTGTTTTCTCTGGCGCCGGCTCCGGGACCAGCAAAACGTGCCGAAAATACCCCCGGGGCACCGTTCAAGGCATCCACTTCCAGGCCGGAGTCGTCGGCAATGGCCGGTAGTCCGGACAATCGAGCGGCATTTCGTGCCTTGATAATGGCGTTTTCGACAAAACTAAGTCCGGTTTCGTCGGCGTCCGGGATATCAAATTCCGATTGTGGGGAGATGACGATGTCCAGGTTGGACAACATGCGGCGTATTTCCTGCACCTTACCCTTGTTACTGCTGGCCAAAACAAAACGCTTCATGGCGCTACTACCTTTGTCGAGGGGCTGGAGTGGCTATTTGCCCAAAACCGATTTCTGCTGATTGATAAGTTGTTGAATGCCTTGTTCGGCCAGTGCCAGCAGAGAATCCAGCTCATCGCGGCGGAAGGCGTGACCCTCAGCGGTGCCTTGGACCTCGATGAAGGCGCCTGCCTCATTCATGACCACGTTCATATCGGTCTCAGCCTTGGAATCTTCGGCATAATCCAGGTCCAGGACCGGTGTGCCGTCGAAAATGCCAACAGATACGGATGCGACATGACCAAGGATCGGGGCCTTTTTGATGGCGCCGTTCGCCAGGAGCTTGTCGCAGGCGTCAACCAACGCCACATAGGCACCGGTAATAGAGGCGGTGCGAGTGCCGCCATCCGCCTGAATGACGTCACAGTCCAGATAAATGGTATGTTCCCCCAGGGCCTCCATATCGACAGCAGCCCGCAGGGAACGGCCGATCAGGCGTTGAATTTCCAGGGTGCGTCCGCCCTGGCGACCGCTGGAAGCCTCACGGTTCATGCGGTTGCCCGTGGAGCGGGGTAACATGCCGTATTCAGCGGTGACCCAACCCTTGCCTGTGCCTTTAAGAAAGCGCGGCACTGAGTCGGCAACACTGGCGGTACACAGTACGCGGGTATCCCCAAACTCCACCAGGACCGAACCTTCGGCGTGTTTGGTGTAGTTGCGGGTAAATTTGACCTGGCGCATTTCATGGGGGGCTCTGCCGCTGGGACGCATGGTAAAACCTTTTGATAACTATGGGAGAGGCGGAATTATACCCCCGATTAACCTGGATTATCGACCCGCGCAGCTAAAATAGCCGGCTGGTCAGCGTTTTTTGCCCTCAAGGCTACCCTTGCCGGGATAATTCTGGTATAAATGGCGCCCTTTCCGCCCCGACCCCCGAAGAAGCAGGGGAAGATGGCCGCCGGACATTTGTCTGGTGAGGGTGGCGGGTGCAGCTAGTAGAATTTTTTGGAGACTTTATCAATGTCCAGAGTATGTCAGGTTACCGGCAAACGCCCGGTAACGGGAAACAACGTATCTCACGCCAACAACAAGACCAAGCGTCGGTTCTTGCCCAATCTGCATAACCACCGTTTTTGGGTTGAGAGCGAAAATCGCTGGGTTCGTTTGCGCGTCAGCAGCAACGGCATGCGTATTATCGACAAGCTAGGGATCGATCAGGTCCTGGCCGATATCCGCTCCCGCGGTGAGAAGGTATAAGGAGGATTGACCCATGCGTGACAAGATTAAATTGGTATCCAGCGCCGGCACCGGCCACTTCTATACCACCACCAAGAATAAACGCACCATGCCTGAGAAGATGGAGATCAAAAAGTTTGATCCCGTTGTTCGTCAGCACGTGATCTATAAGGAAGCCAAGATCAAGTAATTTTGGGCGGCCGTGAGCAGCGGCTGTTCATTGCTTGTCTTTCCTTGTTGCAGGCCTCTGATCCCCGCTGTTCCCCGGGGGCAGAGGCCTGTTTGCTATGCAGAGAAAATATTTTGTTTTCCTTGGCCTGTTGTTACACTGGGCCCTGAATTTTCTGGAGGAGTCATGTACGTGTTGAATCGCTTAGCAATCGTCGGTTTGTCTGTATTTGTGTCTTTAACTTCGGCCCGAGCGGAAACCATCGACCTCAATGTCAATGACCAGGCCGCCATGTTTCGGTTTAGCACGTATAGCAATAATGCCGGCTATGGTAATGCAGCATTCAATGTGGGATTTCTCTACGATACCGATGAAAATGTCTATTTTGAAGGTGGCGTTATGGTTACCGGTATGGCGGGTGATAAGACACCTGGGCTGCGCGTAGGCTTGGGCCCTAAGGGCGTGGTGGCTATTCATGATGCCGGTAATGCCTACGCCCTTGCCTTGGGTATCGAGGCGGCCTACCGTTTTCCAACCACGCGAAGATTCGGAATTTCGGCACAAGGTTTTTATGCGCCGAGTATAGTTGCCTACGATGACACAGAACGTTATCAGGAACTTGAGGTGCGCGTGGAATATGACATGTTGCCGACGGCCAACGTCTATTTAGGTTATCGTCGCATGCGAGCCCACATGGTCTCGGCTGCGGATTTTGATGTAAATGCCGGTGGATTTTTAGGGTTTAAGATTACCTTTTAATGAGACCTTGGTATTGATTTTAGACAAAATCTAATAAAAATTGATTGATATCATACGTTGCCGGTGTTGCCGGCACCGTAAGCCCGCAAATTTGCGGCTTTAGGCCGTTTTCTTACCGTTTGGATTTGTTACAATCAAAAACTATGGCCCTATAGACAGGGCGGAAAAGACAGGATGTCAGCCAGTGTCCCAATGCATTATTAGGGGACGGTTTGCGGGTCAGGACATCAGCTGGTGCGTGATGCTGTATATGAACGGCATACGCCAAGGGAGTTTTCCGCTGGCAAAGAGTACGACTGGTTGTGGTGAATAACGGGGTTCCCTAATAAGGGCACCAAGCCAGCACGGCACCTGAGGTGTAGTAGGAGGGGGAGTGAGAGGCGGATCTGTAGTCGCCGTGTTGTTTATCGTGTTTTCTCTGACCGGGGTTTCGGTTGGGGTGCATGCTGACGTGGATTCCACTGATGCCTTTCAGACACTGGACAGCAAGGTTCAATCGGTCAAAAAATCAGTGTTGGATCTGGGTCGCGATATTGCCGATCTAGAAGAGAAACTGCTGTATCCCCAGAGCTCCAAAATCACAGTTTATTTTTCCTTTCAGGTTGATTCGGTTTTCTATCTGGAGAGTATCAAGCTCTATCTGGATGATCGCCTGGTCGCCAATATGTTGTACACCCCAATCGAGATTGATGCTCTACGCCAGGGTGCCCTGGAAAAACTCTATCTGGGAAGCCTGTCTGCCGGTTTGCACGAATTGTCGATTATCTATAACGGCAAGGATCACAAGGGGCGCATGATCGAAGATGGAACCCGTTTTACCTTCGATAAGACAGAGCAGGCGAAGGTTGTGGAGTTTGTCATAACTGACCAGGGTCGTGGCAAGAGCGGGCCGGTCTTTATGGCCAAGGAGCAATGATCATGGTGAAGCCGATCCGAATCCTTGCCGTCGTATGTTTTCTATCGGGTAGTTCTGTTTCCGCCGTTTCCTCCGCCGATTCGTTATTGGGGCAGGATTGGAGCAGTATCAAAGATCTCTATCTCTCTGAAACACTCTATTTTTCCTACCAAAAGAAATATTTTTCCTCGTTGAAACAGCTTTTGCTGGCCAAGCAACAAGGCAGAATGACTCAGCCAAATGAAACAGAGTTGTTGTTGGCTGCGTTATATATTGCTTATGGCATGCATGAACAGGCGGAGCGCGTACTGCTGCCCATGTTGGGGCGCAACCTGGATAGAAATCTGGCCAATGGTGTTTTGATTCAGTTGGCGCAGCTGCAAGTGCAGCGTGCGCGTTACAATCAGGCTGGAGAAACGCTGGGGCGGGTCTTTGGCGTTGTTGATCCAGGACTCGAGACGCAGCGACGTGCTCTTCTGGCACAGGTGTTGGTGCACGAAGGTAAATACAAGGAGGCCATCAAGCTGCTGGATGGCGTCAAGGAGAGTGGTGAGTGGGGTTATTACCTGCGTTACCAGATCGCTATGGCAATGCTGGGTGCAAATTTTAAAGATGGCGCAGCCCCGGTAATGAAACAGATATTGGAGTATCGGGGTGACGATCAGGAATTGTTGGCGTTGCGCGATCAGGCCAATCTTGCTTTGGGTTTAGCCTACTTAAACGATGCCCAGGCAAACAAGGCTAAAAGCCATTTCAGGCAAATACGTTTGGATGGGCCGGTATCCAACAAGGCATTACTGAGCTTGGGTTGGGCCTATAAAAACAGTGATGACATGAAGGCGGCTTTGGTTGCGTGGAGCCGTCTGGATGATATGACCTCCGCCGATCCCTCGGTGCAGGAAGGTTTGATTGCCACATCTTATGCCTACACGCAATTAGGCGCCTACAGTCAGGCGGTCGAACACTACCAAAAGGTGATAAACGCCTTTGATGCCCAGCTCCGCGCCGTAGATAAGGCGATCGAGTCTGTTGGAAAGGGAGAGTTGATACGCGGTCTTTTAGCTACCAATGGCTCCGATCAAAGAGGTTGGCAGAGGGACATGCAGTATCTGGCCAAAGGGCCGGAGCAGGCCTATCTTAGTGGTATATTCGCCGGTAACCTCTTTCAGGAAGGTGTTAAGAATCTTCAGGATTGCCAGTTTCTACATGATCAATTGGTGCAATGGGAAACGATTGTCGCCAGCTTCAGCGATATGCTGAAAAATGAAAATGATGAAGCGGCGGCGCGCAGCCATCGCGCTCAGATCAAATTGCTTACCACTCGAATTGAACTGTATAAAGGTCAAGTCAATGGTACGCTTGAGCAGCAGGCGGAATTCCTGACTGAGATTGCTTTGAATGAGCTGGAAAAACAGAAAAAACGAATCACCAGGCTTCACGCGTTGAGTCGTCTAGGCTTGGCTAAGACCTACGAGACAGCGGCACGGGCGGAGGAGGGCTGATGATACGGATACTCGGTCTGGTGCTTTTGTTGTCGATTTTGTCTGCCTGTGGCGCAGGTAAAAACACCTTGGGGTCTCTTGATACGGTCAATGTGGTATTGGAAACGGATAAACCCGTGCAGGACGCTCGTGGTCGTGCCATGGATGTCTATTGGCAGTTAATGAAGTCGACCCGTGACGAGGATATCCGCCAGTTAGCCATGATGCGCCTCGCCGATCTTGAGATGGAAAGTGGCGATGATCGTTTGATTCAGCAATTGAGCGCTGAAAACAATCAGGGTGCAGCCGGTAAAGATTATAACGACCTGAAGCAGGCAACCTACAAAAACGCTATTACACTCTATTCCGATTTGGCGGCTAAAATCCCCGATGCCGCTCCTCAGAAACATGCCATCCTGTATAAATTGGCGCGCGCGTATGAGCAAAGTGGTGATGTCGACCAAGCGCTTGTTGCGTTGGATCGTATAGTTGCCAATTATCCCCAGTCTCCCCAAATCAATGAGATTCAGTTTCGTCGTGGTGAGATACTGTTTGAGAAGGGCAAATTTGACTGGGCAGAGCACGCATATACACAGATCGTTCTTGAAGGCGAAAAAAATCCCTACTACGAAAAGTCACTATATAAGCATGGTTGGGCGCTCTATCGTCAGGATAAATATGTATTGGCACTGAATTCATTCAGTAAATTTTTGGATCGTCGTTTGCCGATGGACAAAAAAGCTGACATTGAAGCGTATTTGAAGACTCAAACCGATGCAGACCAGCTGATGCTTGATGATGTCTTTCGTGCCGTCAGTATGAGTTTTGTCAATATCGAGGGTGTGAATAGCATCGGCGACTATTTCAATAAATGGGGTAACCGAAATTACGAATATGTTTTGTATAAAAAGCTGGCGGAATTTTATGAATCAAAACAGCGATTTTTAGATGCCGCGGATGCCTATGCAACCTTTGGCCGACTGGCACCCACCAGCAGACATACACCTGTTTATATGGCAGCCCGAATCGAGGATTTGGAAAAGGGCGGTTTTGTTGAAATGGCAATCAAGGCGAAAGAGGAATTCGTCACGCGTTTTTATCCCAATGAGAAGTTATGGAAAAACTACGATAAACCCACTCAGGCCACAGTGCTGGATTTACTGGATAAACATTTAGTTTTCCTTTCTGGTTTTGAGCACGCCAAGGCACAAAAACGCAAGCAAAAAGGGGTGGTCGCCTATCAGAAGGCGATGCGCTGGTATAAGTCTTACCTGACTATATTGCCTGGCAGTGAGCGCGCACCAGATATGCGATTTATGCTCGCAGAAATTTATTTTGAGGTCGGTAATTTTGAAGCGGCCCTGCGCGAATATGAGTTTACCGCATATAACTACAAGAAGTATGCGCGTGGTGCCGAAGCGGGTTATGCCGCGTTGCTTGCCTATGCCAAGTTGGAAGAGCGCGCTGCGCAAGGTGTTGAGCGGGAGAAGTTGCATGCCGAGGCGCTGGAGAGTGCGTTAAAATTTGGCAAATTATATCCTCATGATGAGCATACGCCGGCGGTTATGAGTAAGGCAGCCGAAGATCTTTTTACGTTGAAGGACTACATGCGGGCGCGTTCAGCTGCAAGGCGTGTGCTGGAAATGCAGCCGAAGGCGACAAAGGTGCAGAGGCGCACCGCGTGGACCGTGCTCTCCCATAGTGAATTTGAATCCGGTGAATTTGAGCGCGCGCAAAAAAGTTATGAAATCACCCTGAGTTTATATGATCCAGGAACGGACGGTTATCGTTTGGTTCAGCAGCGCATTGCGGCATCCGTGTATAAACAGGCGGAAAAATTACTGGCCGAGGGGCAGGCGCAGCAGGCGATCGATGGCTACCTGCATGCGGCACAGCTTGCGCCAGACCAGGAGATTCGACTGACTGCCAAGTACGATGCCGTTGCGGTTATGGTGGGTCAAAAACAGTGGCAGCCTGCGGTGGAATTGCTGCGTGATATTCGCCAGGAGGACGCCGGTTTTCAGCGTGAGGCGGTTGCAGAAAAGCTTGCGTTTATCTATTTAAACAGTGAACAGTATGAGTTAGCTGCTGCCGAGATTGAGCGGCTTGCCGCCTTTAAAACTGATCCTGAATATCGGCGTCAGGCATTATTGCAGGCGGCAGAATTGTACGAAAAAGCGAATCGTAAGTCTCGTATGTTTGCCTTGTACGAGAGCTACGTAGACCGCTATCCGCGGCCCTTGGAGACCTCGGTAGAGATTCGAAATAAGTTGGCCCTATTTTACAAGGATCAAAAAGACCAAACAAATTACTATGTCTGGTTGAAACGTATAGTGCAAGCCGACGCTCAAGGAGGAATCGAACGTACTGATCGAACAAGGACGCTGGCTGCCCAGGCAGCGTTGGTGTTGACTGATCCCTTGTTGGAAGATTACCACCAGATCAAACTGACCAATCCGCTAAATAAAAGTCTGAAGCGCAAAAAAGCCAGTATGGAGAAAGTTTTGGCGGCTTTTAACGAAGTGGCAGAGTATGGTGTCGCGGAAGTGACAACGGCAGCGACCTTTCATATAGGCCGAATTTATCTGAATTTTGCCAAATCATTGATGGAATCAGAGCGTCCGCCCAAGCTTTCACCTGAGGAGTTGGAGCAATACGACGTGTTATTGGAGGAGCAGGCCTATCCGTTTGAGGAGAAAGCCATAGAAATCTATCAAGCGAATGTGATACGTATACGCCAGGGGCTTTATGATGAGTGGGTGGCTAAAACCCTGCAAGAGTTAGGTAAGTTGCGCCCAGTGCGTTTTGCCAAGGCAGAAAAGAGCGAGGCCTATGTTGATGCATTGCAATAAGTATTTAATTCGCGTGTTATTCCTTTTGCTGATGAGTGTGTTCGCAGGTTGTGCCAGCACGCCCAAGGAGGCTGCTACGCAACCTGCTGCGCAGGTATCAGCTGAAGAACAGAACAAAAAACTTCAGGCTGCCAAGGCGATATATCAACAGGCTGTTAACGCTCTAAATGATGGCAAACAGACCGAGGCGGAATCTTTGTTTATCTCCATGACCAAGGCATATCCGGAATTTCAGGCGCCGTTTGTAAACTTGGGAATCATATTCTTCAAGCGTGGGGAGTTACAGGAGTCCGAGGAAATGCTGAAGAAAGCCGTTGCCCTAGCACCGGATCAAGCCGTTCCTTATAACCAATTGGGTATACTCTACCGGTCTCAGGGGCGCTTCCAGGAGTCGCGGGAGCAGTATGAGCAGGCAATCAAGTTGAATCCGGATTACGCCTTTGCCCATTATAATTTGGGTATACTGTTTGACCTTTATCTTGGAGAAGTTGAAAAAGCTCTATATCATTACCAGCAGTTTCAGCGTCTCAACAAGGAAGAGGATAAACAGGTAGGTCTTTGGGTAAAAGATTTGCAAATGCGAATGAAGGCTAGTTTGGAATGAAATATAGTCCTGCGGTCACTTTTTTATTAGTGATTACGCCCTTGGTTCAGGCGGCGGAGCAACGTATTGAATTGGACCAGATGTCCATTATCGGCAGCCAGGAGGCACCGTCGATTCATTATGTCGTGCCATGGGTGGAAGAACGCTCCCGTGACCTGTCTCTGCTGGACCTTGATATGCCTAATAATGATGGTTTGGCGTTGGATAGGTCTGAATTGCAACGATCTGTTTTGTGGCATAGTGAAAGTTCATCTGCTGCGGATAAAAATAAATCTAATTCTGTAAAATAATCTAAACAATCTCGAAAAGGCTAAGTAAGCGAGGATAGATCAATGGAAAGTTTCAATGTCATAGTCAGGTTTTTTCAGGAGGGTGGGGCATTTATGTATCCCATCGTGGTAGTGCTGGCAGTTGGCGTTGCCATCGCATTTGAGCGCTATCTATTTTTAAGTCGCGCAAAGTCGACCAATCAGACCATGTGGGAACAATTGATGCCTCTGGTGCAACAAGGCAATTTTCAACAGGCCTTGAATATGACGACGGAATCCGGGGCGGCTATCAGTAAAATACTGACTTACGGTTTGACCCGTATTCCCCATACAAAGAACCGTGACGAGATTGAAACGGCGATGGACGAAGGCTTAATGGAAGTCATACCTACTTTAGAGAGACGGACACATTATCTGGCGACGTTTGCCAATATCGCCACCTTGCTGGGGTTGTTGGGTACTATTATCGGCCTGATTCAGGCATTTACGGCGGTATCCAATGCAGATCCGGCAGAGAAGGCTGACCTGCTGTCCTCCAGTATTTCGGTCGCTATGAACACCACTGCGTTTGGTTTGATGGTGGCGATTCCGTTGCTGCTCATATATACCTTGCTTCAGACAAAAACGACAGAATTGGTGGATAGCATGGAAATGGCGACTGTTAAGTTTCTGAATAATATTTCTGAACGTCTCGGCCGGGCAGCTTAAATATGCGTATTCGCTATCGCAGGCACAGAATCAAACCGCCGGAACTTGATATTACGGCGTTTTTGAATCTTATGGTGATTTTGATTCCGTTTTTGCTGATAACAGCGGTGTTTTCACGCATTACTATTATTGATTTGAATTTGCCTCCATCCACTGCCGGTGATAGTGCGCAAGACAATAAGAAATTCGAACTTGAGGTGATCGTTCGTGCTGAGGCTATTGATGTTTCAAACCGAAACGGGGTATTGATCAAGCGTATATTCAAACCTGGTGCAGAGCATGACTACAAAACGCTGTCAGTTGTTCTGCAAAACATAAAGGCTGAATATCCTGACAAGCTTGATGCAACGATTTTGTCTGCACCGGATGTCTCTTATGATACCTTGATTCAGGTTATGGATAAGGTGCGAGTGGTCGAAATTGTTCAGGCGGGATCGGTAGTCCAGGCAGAATTATTCCCGGAAATATCCATCGGTGATGCACCGGTGGAGGGCGCGCAGGGCGGATAGAATTATGAAGGTTTCTCGCAGGGCAAAGCGCATGGAGCGCCACCATAAACGCAGCAAAAATGTTGTTGCGTTTAATATGATATCTTTGATGGATATATTTACGATCCTGGTTTTCTTTTTGCTTATTAACTCTAGCAACGTCGATTTACCCAGTACCAAGTCGATCAAGCTTCCAGAGTCAGTTGCTGAGCAACTTCCCAAAGAAACAATCACAGTATTAGTCAATGATTCAGATATAGTTGTTCAGGGGCGTAAAGTAGCCGCGGTTAAGGACGTGATCGACGGTAAGGATGAGATTATTGAACAACTTCAGGAGGAGTTGCGTTATCAGGCAGGGCGGTCTGGTGCTGCACTGTCTGCGGGCGAGGTTTTTCAAGGCAATGTAACAATACTGGGTCACAAAGAGATTCCGTTCAGTTTGCTCAAGCGCATCATGGTGACCTGCAGCCGTTCCAGCTATCCAAATATCTCTTTGGCGGTCATGAAGAAGGTGCAAAAAGGTTAATTTATCGTGTCGGTAGCATATTATCACTCAAGCACGCTCCCCTGGAGCAGTTCGGAACAGGAAAAAAATCTCCTGCGCAAAATTTGGCGTAATGTGCTGATTGCGTTTTTGGTTTTTTCAATTGTTATCCCCATGATACACGTGCCCGAGCGAGAGCGTAGCAAGCGTGACAGCATGCCGCCTCGGCTTGCGAAGTTAATAACAGAACGTAAGAAACTGCCACCGCCACCACCAAAGGTTGAAGAGAAAAAGGCGGAAAAACCCAAGGAAGAGAAAAAGAAGGAACCGGAAAAGAAAAAAGAGGTAGACAAGGTAGCGCAGGCACGAAAGAAAGCCGCGAAGTCCGGGCTGTTGGCCATGTCCAGTGAGCTGGCCTCCTTGCGTGATGCCCCGACTATCCCCAAGCATACATTGGCGAAGATTTCGGCGAAATCCGCAACCGCCCAACAGACCGAGCGTTCGATAATATCCAACGATGCTGCCAAGGGCAGTGGGGGCTTGAACGTTGCGAATATGAGTCGGGATACCGGTGGTCAGGATCTGTCGGCTAGACAGGTTACCAAGGTGGATGCGCCTGAGCTGAAAAAAATAGAGGCTCGGAAAAAAACCGGCGGTCGTTCTGATGCAGACATCCATCTGGTTTTTGAACAAAATAAGATGGCCTTGGAGTCGCTCTACAATCGGGCGCGTCGCAAGAATCCCTTCCTACAGGGGGTGGTGGTGGTCGAAGTGACGATTTCAGCCGAAGGACGGGTTGAAGAGGTGAAAATTGTCTCCAGCGAGTTGAACGACGAAGAGCTGGAGAGAAAGCTCAAGGCGCGTATCAGTCTGTTCAATTTTGGTCCGGATGGAAAGGGGACGATAACGGTGACTAGGCCGTTAAATTTTTCACCGCCAGCCTAGTACTTCACCCGTTTCATTATCTAGTATCTGCCGGCGCAGTTCATCCAGCATGATGACCAGTTTTGCAGATGGTTGCCAGGAGAGGGCAACTGTCAGGCGTAAGGCAGCGTTCAATGCAACGATATATTGTCCCTTTTTGACTGCAAGCTCATATTCAGCAATGCTGCTGTGTTGTGCCTCAGGTATCTCTTGATATAGCTTTAGCCGGATAGTTTCCAAAGTCTTTGAATCAACTCGCATATTTTTTATTCATCCGCTTACAACAATTCGATCGTTACACTTATATCGTTTCCAGAGGCGCTTTGGTTGAGCTACCTTGGCCAAGAGGATGATTGGCGTCACATAAAGAATGTTCAAAAACCTTTCTTTATTACAGACGTTTGCGGTTACCGTGAAATATTTCCGGCACGCAGGCAAATCCAAACCTCCACTTTCCGACACCCACCCTTTAAACAGGTCATGGCAAGTTGACGGGCAGTTTGCCCGGTGGTCATAACGTCATCCACCAAGGCGATGTGTAACGGGAGCTTCCTATCAGTGAGTCGGAACGCATCGCGTACATTGCGACGTCTTTGTCTCACGTCGAGGCCTGATTGTTGCAGCGTGTTGTGTTGTCGGTAAATCAATTGATTATCGATTGGAATTTGCAGTGCTAGGCTGACTGGGCGTGCCAATTCATGGGCCTGATTGAAACCACGTTCCCGCTGGCGGGTAGGGTGTAACGGAACCGGTACGATCGCTTCAGGCAGGTTGTTACGTGGTAACTGCAAAAGATGGTCAGCCAGTATGTTCCCCAGCAGATCAGCGTATGCCAGTTTGCCCGTGAATTTTAGTTTATGTACCAGGTGTTGGGTGCAGTCGTTGTAGAGTAGGGGTGCAACTGTTCTGACCATTGGCGGTGCCTTTTTTGTGCACTGACCACAAAGCAGTTCCCCGCTCCAGGGCATGGGGATGGCACATTGGCGACAGGCCGTCTTATTCCAAGGCAAATCATCCGTACAGTTTGTACATAAACCCGGAAATTGGGAGTGTTTTTTTTTCAATGGGCCCTGACATAGTAGGCAGCGACCCGGAATCAATGTGTTCTGTATATTATGTAACCATTTGTAGACCATCCGTAGTCCTCCAGGTTGACAGGCGCTGGCCAGACGCTAAGATGCTGAACAACTGCGCCAATCGCAAGCATAAGTGAGGGGTCTCCCTCTGTATAGCCCACCCAAGGAGCCTAAGAATGAGTCAAAGCCTGAATAATCAAACCTACCAAGTCATAGATCAACTTACCCAGCGTGTGCTGGCAGGAGGTCAGGTGACCGGTGAGGAGGGGCGTTGGTTGTTAGGGTTGGACCATGACTATCTTCCCTGGCTGATGGCGGGAGCCGATCGTATGCGTAAAACCTTCCGCGGTAATGAAGTGGAGGTATGTGCGATTTCAAATGTTCGTTCCGGAAACTGCTCCGAGAATTGCACTTTTTGCTCGCAAAGCGGCCACTACAAGACCCAGGCGCCAGTCTATGGTTATATCTCTTCAGACAAACTGGTCGACCAGGCCAAGGAAGCACGTACCTGGGGAGTGAGCGACTTTGGCATCGTTTCCAAGGGCTGGGGTATCCGTTCTGACAAGGAGCGCAACCAGCTGGAAGACTATTTCAATGCCATGGAGTCCAACTCCGATATCGGTCGTTGCGCCAGTCTGGGTGCCCTGGATCAGGAGAGTGCGCAATGGTTGAAGGCCAAGGGGCTGGAAAACTATCACCATAATCTGGAGACGGCGCCCAGTTTCTTCGACAATGTGTGTACCAGCCACACCTATCAGGAAAACATCGATACTATTCGTTACGCCCGCGAGGCCGGTCTGCGTGTCTGCGCTGGCGGTATTCTGGGCATGGGTGAATCACTTGACCAGCGTATTGAATTCGCCGAAACATTGCGTAATCTGGATGTCGAATCGGTACCGTTGAATTTTCTAAATCCGCAGGCGGGCACACCTATGGCCAATGTAACCCCTATGGCCCCGTTTGATATTCTGCAAAGCATTTGCGTATTCCGTTATATGCTGCCCAAGGCTGAGATCCGCATTGCCGGTGGTCGCGGTTTTCTGGGTGACATGCAGGCCATGATTTTCATGGCCGGTGCCTCCGGTGTCATGATCGGCAACTATCTCACCACCCAGGGTCGTCAGGTGGATGATGATTTGGCCATGATGCGCAATATGAAATTGTCCGTGCGCAATGACACTCAGCAGCGCCGCGCGCAGACAGAGTCAGAAATACCCAGCGCCTGATTCTTTGTGCAATTAACTTGGCAGACTATCGGCGAGCGGTTGGCCGAACGCCGCGCACAGGGACTCTATCGGCAGCGCCGAACAACCGAAGGCGCGCAAGGGCCGAACATGGTGGTGGATGGCAGGCCTATTCTCGCCTTTTGTAGTAACGATTATCTCGGCTTGGCTAACCATCCTGATGTAGTTGCCGCCTTGCAGAAGGCGGCAGAGCGCTACGGTGTGGGCAGCGGAGCTGCTCACCTGGTCAACGGCCACAGCCGCGAACACCTAGCTCTGGAGGAAGAGTTGGCAGCCTTTACCGGTCGCCAGCGTGCCCTGCTGTTTTCTACCGGTTATATGGCAAACCTGGGTGTGATCGCCGGATTGTTGAGCGATGGTGACGACTGCTTTCAGGACCGTTTGAATCATGCGTCTCTGCTGGATGGCGCTCTCCAGTCTGGTGCCCGTTTGCATCGTTATCTACATGGCGATGTGGACTCTCTGCAAAAGAAACTCAGCAAACGTTCCCGTGAATCTACGGCCCTGGTCGCCACTGACGGTGTCTTCAGTATGGATGGCGATCTGGCGCCTTTATCGCAGTTGTCAGTACTTTGTAGTCAGCACCAGGCCTGGTTTATGGTCGACGATGCCCATGGATTCGGTATGCTGGCGGAAAACGGTGCCGGCAGTGTCGTTGCCTGTGGCCTTGACAGTCGGCAGGTGCCCATTTACATGGCGACCCTAGGCAAGGCGCTGGGTACCTTCGGCGCCTTTGTCGCCGGCGATGAAGAGTTAATCGAGCTTCTTATCCAGCAGGCACGTAGCTATATCTATACCACTGCACTGCCACCGGCTTTGGCGGCGGCAACGCGTGCGTCGCTGCGCTTGGTGCAACAGGAGAGTTGGCGCCGTGACAAGCTGCAAAGTTTGGTCACCCGATTTCGTCAGGGCGCCGCGCAGTTGGGTATGAAGCTGATGTCTTCGAAAACGGCCATTCAACCCATTATTGTCGGTGAGTCTGAACAGGCATTAGCGATGAGTGAAGCCTTGTTTGCCAAAGGTATTCTGGTGACGGCCATTCGTCCGCCGACAGTACCCAAAGGCGGTGCGCGCCTGCGCATAACCCTGAGTGCCGCGCACAGCGAGCAGCAGGTGGATCGTCTGCTGTCCGCCTTGGAGCAGGTAGCATGAACTTGTTCGTGAATGAGATTGGTAGCGAAGGGAGGCCCGTGGTTCTGTTGCACGGCTGGGGCTTGCACGGTGATTTGCTGTTAGATGTGGCCCAGGGATTGGCGGGACAGGGCTTTCGCGTCTTCGTTGTCGATTTGCCTGGTCATGGTCGCAGCGTTCAAGTTCCTAATCCTTATACCCTCGACAATCTGGTTGCCACACTGGCGCCGGTAATGCCGGAAAATGCCGCATGGCTAGGCTGGTCTCTTGGCGGCATGGTGGCGCTACAGTTTGCCTATCGTTACCCTCATCGCGTGAGTCGGCTGGGGATGATTGCCAGTTCGCCCTGTTTTGTGCAAAAACCGCAATGGCCATACGCCGTTGCCAGCTCAGTGTTGCAACAGTTCGCCCACGATCTGACCAACGACTATCGCACAACTTTGTTACGATTTCTGGCCTTGCAGGCCAAGGGTAGCGAGAACGCCCGGGATGCAGTTCGTCTGTTGCGCGAGCGGGCGTTTGCCTACGGTGAACCGCAAGTCGCAGTGCTATCAGGTGGTTTGGATATATTGTTGAGCAGCGATCTGCGCATCGCTTTGCGAGACCTCAGTTGTCCCGTCAAGTTTTTTGTCGGCCAACACGATTTACTCATGCCGCCCCAGGCGGCCTTTGTGCTTGCCGAGCAACAGTCCAATATCGCCGTGCAACAATTTAACGGTGCTGCCCACGCGCCTTTTATTTCCCATCCTCAACTATTTCTTGTTTCAGTGAAGGCGTTTTTAGATGGTTGATTCTGCCTTGATACCGGAGAAGTCGCAGGTACGCGCAGCCTTTAATCGCAGTGCCCGTAACTATGATGGCGTAGCGGTTTTGCAGCGCGAGGTCGGGGATCGCCTGTTGGAGCGTCTCGATCTGATTCGTCTGCAACCCAAGACGATTCTAGATATCGGTTCCGGTACCGGTTACATCAGCGATGCCTTGACACGACGCTATCGCAAGGCACAGGTGATATCACTCGATTTGGCAGACAATATGTTGCGGCTCGCACGTAAGCGCCAGGGTTGGTTCAGTCGTCAGCGTTTTGTCTGTGGCGACGCCGAAAGCCTGCCCTTGGCCGATGGCAGTGTCGATATGATCGTATCCAACCTGACCTTGCAGTGGTGCCACGATCTGGATGCGGTATTTGCCGAGTTTAGACGTGTCCTTGCCCCTGAAGGCGTAGTGTTGTTTGCCACCCTGGGGCCGGACACCTTGAAGGAGTTGCGCCGTGCCTGGCAGGCGGTGGATGGCCTGAGTCATGTCAACGCCTTCATCGAGATGCATGACGTTGGCGATGCCATGCTGCGTGCCCGTTTGGCCGATCCGGTTATGGATGTGGAGCATCTTACCATGACCTATGGGAGCGTGCTGGCGATCATGCGTGATCTGAAAACCCTGGGGGCACACAATGTCACTCAAGGGCGCGCGCGCGGCCTGACCGGAAAAAATCATCTGGCACAAATGATCAAGCACTACGAGCAGTTTCGCCGCGATGGTGTGTTGCCGGTGACCTATGAAGTGGTTTACGGCAATGCCTGGCGTGCACAGCTTTCGGAAGGTACTAACAACGCTGGACCAAAGAGGGTGGCTTTTCAGCCATTGGCAAAACCGTGAATCCTGTATTCAATAACCTTAACGGCTGTTTTGTCACCGGCACCGATACGGGTATCGGTAAGACCTACTACAGTCACCACTTACTCACTCGGCAGAGGGCGCTAGGTCGTCAGGTAGCGGCTATGAAGCCGATCGCTTCTGGTTGTTTAGTAACTCCGCAAGGCTTGCGCAATGAAGATGCCCTGCAATTAATCGCTGCCTGTGACAGACCATTAGTTTACGACCTGGTCAATCCCTATGCCTTTGAGCCGGCCATTGCGCCTCACCTGGCGGCTGGCGAGGCGGGGGTCAGGATCGATTTTGATGTTATCGAACAGCGTTTCGAACGCCTGCGCGCCGATAGTGACTTTGTCCTTGTGGAAGGTGTTGGTGGCTGGCTGGTCCCGTTAGCGGATCACCTGGATGTTGCCGATATGGCAAGGCGTTTGGATTTGCCGGTCATTATGGTGGTGGGCATACGTTTGGGTTGTATCAATCATGCCTTGCTAACGGCTCAGGCCATACGCGTTTCCGGGGTCACGCTGTTAGGTTGGGTGGCGAACTGTGTGGACCCGGCGATGGAACGTCGACGGGAAAATATCGTGACCTTGCAGCGGCTGTTGCCGGAACCCTTGCTTGAAGAACTCGATTGGCAGACATAAAAAAACCCGCCGGGAATACCGACGGGTTTTTACGTACTCAAATCAGGCTGTCAAGATGGCCTGCTTGATCTTCTTCATGGCGGCACTTTCCAGCTGACGGATTCGCTCTGCGGATACCTGATACTTGGCAGCCAGGTCGTGCAAGGTCAGCTTCTGATCATTCAGCCAGCGTTGCTGCAGGATGTCACGGCTGCGCTCATCCAGGTTTTCCAAGGCGTCTTGAAGGCGAAGGGTATCGTTGGACTCGCTGTCGGCTGATTCCAGAACCATGGCGGGATCGGCGCTGCTATCCTGCAGGTAGGCTGCAGGTGCCATGCGGGTCTCTTCATCGTCGGCATCCTGGTAGCCGTCGAAGGAGGTGTCCAGATAGCCCATGCGGGCCTCCATCTCCACCACGGTCTCAGGTTTGACGCCCAGGTCTTTGGCGACGGTGTTGATCTCTTCCTGGTTGAGCCAACCCAGGCGGGTCTTGGACTTACGTAGGTTGAAGAACAGCTTGCGCTGCNNTTGACGATACGCCAGTTGCGCAGAATGTATTCATGGATCTCGGCCCGTATCCAGTGTACGGCAAAGGAGACCAGACGGACCCCGACGGTGGGGTCAAAGCGTTTTACCGCCTTCATCAGGCCGATATTGCCCTCCTGGATCAGGTCGGCCTGGGGTAGGCCGTAACCGCTGTATCCGCGGGCGATATGGACGACGAAACGCAGGTGGGACAGCACCAATTTGCGGGCTGCCTCCAGGTCACCTTGGTGGTGGAGTTGGTTGGCCAGCTCCAGTTCCTGTTCAGCGGTCAGCATGGGTACTTGATTGACCGCCTTAAGATAGGCATCCAGGCTGTTGCCAGTGGTCGCAAGTGGTAAACCCAGGGCGTGACTCATAGTCCGATGTCCTCCTAACACAATGTTTATTTAAGGCTTATTAGCGGCAGCTAATGCTGGCACTCAAGCCTTATGAGTGCTAATCATAGCGAAAGTTCCTGGGCGATGCCAGCTACCGGGTATGACAGAAGGGGGTCAATGGGGTTCGATGTCGTTGAGATGACGGCCGACGGCCAGCCAGGCCCCAAACCAGCCCAGCAAGGCACTGCCGATAATAAGGATCAGGCTTTGCTGACCATTTAGCCCTTGTAGAAGAAAACCGCTGTTATATAAAGTAGCCAGCTGCTGAATGGGTCCGCCCAGTATAGATAAAGCTAATGATATCAACAGGTAAGCGCTGATCCCGCCAAACAGCCCATACCAAAATCCACTATAGAGGAACGGACGGCGGATAAAGGCGTTGGTGGCGCCGATCAATTTGGTAACGATGATTTCGTCGCGCCGGTTTTGCACCTCCAGGCGAATGGTATTGCCAACAATTAACAGGATCGCGAGACCCAATAGCAGGGCGAGCAATTGTACACCCCGTTCGCCAATGGCGATAAAACCCTGCAAACGTTGCAGCCATTGCATATCCATTTGCACCCGCTCCACGGCTGGCAATCCGGCTAGACGCCGTTTTAGGCGTTCCAGTTGTTCCACATCGTCTTGGCCCATACGCGGAGTGACCGTCAAAACCCAGGGCAGGGGATTGCTGTCCAGCAGGTCCAGGCTGCCGCCGAAGCCGGAGTTTTGCCGGAATTCGGCCATGGCCTGGTCGGGATCGATGACGGTTATGGCACCGATATCCGACCACAGACCCAGCTGCTCCTTGACCTGGGCAATACGTTCCGCACGTATTCCGGTTTTCATAAAAACGGAGATCTGATTGACGTCCACCCAGCCACGGGTCAGTTGTTGGACATTGTTAACCAGGGCAAAGAGTATGGCTGGCAAGGTAACCGCGATGGCGATGACGGCAATGGTTGTACCGGAGGATACCGGGTTGCGTATGAGCTGGCCCAGGGATGATACAAACGTGGTGGCGTGGTGCAGTAGATATGACTGGATGCGAGGCATGGGGCCGGAGTCACTTTTCCCCTTGTCCGGTTGCAGGCGTGCGTGCTGCATTTGCTCTTTCTGATAGTCATCCTGGGAGACAAATTGCGCCTGACGTTGGCGCTTTTGCCTTTGTTCGCTACTACGATCGACACGGGTTGCGCCCTGCCGGCGTTTGGGTTTGCGGGAAAAGGGGGTCATGCCGCGCCAGCGTCTTCTTGGTTAAGCAACTGCCCGTTGTGCAGCTGAAAGATTGGATGGTCCCTGCCTTCGATCAATGCGTAATCATGGGTGGCTATCAGGACGGTGGCGCCGATCTGGTTGAACTCCTCGAACAGCTTCATTATTTCGAGGGACAGGGCCGGGTCCAGGTTGCCGGTCGGCTCGTCTGCCAGCAGGATGAACGGTCGATGGACGACTGCGCGGGCGATGGCCACCCGTTGTTGTTCACCGCCGGCCAACGTCAGGGGATTGGCCTTTTCTTTGTGCAAAAGTCCGACCTTGTCCAGCGCTGCGCGTACGCGCCGTCCGATCTCCTGTTGGCGGTAACCGTCGATTATCAGAGGCAATGCGACATTATCGAATACTGTACGGTCGTAAAGCAGGTTGAAATTTTGAAAGATGAAACCGATGTTACGCCTCAACAAGGGAATACGCTGACGGCGAATACGGCGCAGATTGGTGCCGTTGATCAGAATCTGGCCGCGTGTACATGGTTCGATCAGGGCAATCAATTTTAGCAGCGTGCTTTTGCCGGCGCCGGATGGACCGGTAATGAAAGACATGGTGCCGCGTTTGATCTGCAGATTGAGTTGCTGCAATACGTCATGGCCGCCGGGATAGCGTTTGCTGACGTTAACGAAATTGATCATGGTCTGCCGGTCTTGCATGGTCAGTCGCGCTCCAGCAAAGCCTCCACGAACTCACCGGCATGGAAGGTGCGCAAGTCATCAATTCCCTCACCCACACCGATAAAGCGGATCGGCAGTTTCAGGCGCTGACTGATGGCGAACAACACACCACCCTTAGCGGTGCCATCCAGTTTGGTCAGGGCGATACCACTCAGGCCCAATGCCTGATGAAACTGCTGTGCCTGATTGATGGCGTTTTGGCCGGTACCGGCATCCAGCACTAACAGGGTTTCATGGGGCGCTTCCGTATCCAGTTTGCCTAACACTCTTTTAACTTTTTTCAGCTCCTCCATCAGGTTGGAGGCGGTGTGCAGGCGTCCTGCGGTATCGGCAATCAGGACATCAACCCCCTTGGACTGGGCTGAGGCCAGGGCGTCGTATATGACGGAGGCAGAGTCGCAACCGGTCTGTTGCGCCACCACGGGTACATCATTGCGTTCACCCCACACCTTGAGCTGTTCCACGGCCGCGGCGCGAAAGGTGTCACCGGCGGCGAGCATGACCGAGTGACCGTTTTTTTTCAGGCGTTGGGCCAGTTTGCCGATGGTGGTGGTCTTGCCGGCACCGTTGATGCCGACTACCAGAATCACATAGGGTTTGCGACTGGTGTCGATGACCAGTGGATGATCGCAGGGGGCAAGCAGGGCCTGCATCTCTTCGTGCAGGGCCTTCATCAGGGCGTCGCCATCGGCCAGTTGTTTGCGCGCCAGGCGCTGTGAGAGTTTTTCGATCAGCAGGCGGGTTGACTCCACGCCTACGTCAGCCGTGAGCAGGGCCGTCTCCAGCTCTTCCAGTAACTCGTCATCGATCTGCTTCTTACCGAGAAACAGGTCGGCCAGACCGGAGGAGAGGGTGTTGCGGGTACGCTTCAGGCCGGCCTTGAGGCGGGCGAACAGGCTGCCGTTGGCCTGTTCCGGTGTCTTTTGCGATTTTTGTGTAAAACTTATGGGCATGACTACGGTCTTATTTCGTTCTTCGGGGTAGGCTATCCTATCACCCCGCGCCGGGGGACCGGTAGGTAAGCGGCCTCACAATCTCAATAATTGCCTTGGGGAGTAGCGTTTCAATGGTTAAGTGGTTGTTATTTTTTAGCCTGACGGCAACGGCATCTCTGGCCTCAGCCCAACAGGTGCATGAATTTAGTCTGGATAACGGTCTTAAACTGATCGTCAAAGAGGATCATCGCTCCCCCATCGTGGTCTCCCAAGTCTGGTACAAGGTGGGCAGCAGTTACGAACACATGGGCATTACCGGTGTATCTCACGTGTTGGAGCACATGATGTTCAAGGGGACGAAAAAATATGGCCCCAATGAGTTCTCTCGCATCATCGCCGAGAATGGCGGGCGCGAAAACGCCTTTACTGGTTCCGATTACACCGCCTATTTCCAGACCATGGAGAAGAGCCGCCTGGCGGTCAGTTTCGAGTTGGAGGCCGATCGCATGCGTAACCTACTGCTCAAACAGGAGGAGTTCGAGAAAGAGGTCAAGGTGGTGATGGAGGAGCGGCGCATGCGCACTGAGGACAAACCCGATTCCCTGACCTATGAACGCTTTAAATCCGTGGCTATGGTTACCAGTCCTTATCGTAATCCGGTTATCGGCTGGATGAATGACCTGGAGAACATGCAGTTGCAGGATCTGGCCGATTGGTATCGTGCCTGGTATGCACCCAACAACGCCACGCTGGTGGTGGTGGGCGATGTCGATGCCAATGAGGTGCACAAACTGGCCAGGAAATATTTCGGCGCTATCAAGCCCGTCAAGTTGACTCTGCCGCGGCCATTCGTCGATGTGGAGCATACCGGCATCAAGCGCATGACCATGAAGCTGCCGGCCAAGCTGCCCAGCCTGTACATGGGTTACCGCGTGCCCGTTGTGAAGGACGCCAAGGTCGAATGGTTTCCCTATGCCCTGGAGGTGTTGGCCGGTGTCCTTGACGGCGGTGATAGCGCCCGTTTTACCCGTTACCTGGTGCGAGACAATCATGTGGCCGCCGGTGTTGGTGTCAGCTACGACCCCTTCTCCCGACTGCCCGATTTGTTGACTATCTCCGGCACTCCGGCCGAGGGGACCACCGTTGAACAGCTGGAGAAGGCCATCCGTGCGCAATTGGAAAAGGTCAAGAATGAGCCTGTGGATCAGAAGGAGCTGGATCGCATCAAGGCCCAGGTGGTGGCAGGTAAAGTCTATGAACGCGATTCAGTGTTCTATCAGGCCATGCAGATTGGCATGCTGGAGACCGTCGGTCTGGATTGGCGCCTCAATGACCAGTATCTGGAGAAGATCAAGGCGGTGACGCCGGAGCAGGTGCAGGTGGTGGCGCGTCGTTTTCTGGAAGATGATTTATTGACGGTGGCTGTGTTGGAGCCACTGCCCATAGAAGAAAAACATTAACGGGGGGTTGTCGGGTGAAAAGGTTTTTCCTGTTTATCGCATTTATGTTTTCCCTGCAGGCGGTCAGCGCCTCGCCGGAGATTCAACACTGGACCACCAATAAAGGTATTAAGGTCTATTTTGTCGCCGCACCGGAGCTTCCCATGGTGGATGTGCAACTGGTGTTCGATGCCGGTGGAGCCCGGGATAACGGCAAGCCGGGTGTGGCTATGTTGACGGCGGCACTATTGGAAGAAGGGGCGGGCGGCCTTTCGGCTCAGGCGATCTCGGAAAGATTTGAAGGTGTGGGCGCCTCTTTCGGCGCCGGTTCCTATCGAGATATGGCGGTTTTGAGCCTGCGTACCCTGACAGAGATGGAGTGGCAGCGCACAGCCCTGGAGACCATGGCCGTGGTGGCCGGTCGTCCCGACTTCGATGCCAAGTCCTTCGAGCGTGAGCGCAAACAGATGTTGCTGGGGCTAAAGGCCAAGAAGCAATCGCCCGGTGCTATCGCGGAAGAGACCTTTATGCGTGCCCTGTACGGTGATCATCCCTATGGCCAGCCGACTGATGGCACCGAGGCCAGTCTCAACGCCATGACACGCCAGGATGTGGTCGATTTCTATAACCGTTACTACGTCGCCAGCAACGCCATTGTTGCCATCGTTGGCGCTGTGGATCGTGCCGGTGCCGAGGCCATCGCCAACGCCTTGGAGAAACCCTTGAAGACCGGTGTGCCGGCTGATCCCCTGCCCGCGGTGGTGCCCCTGACCTCCGGTCGGGTGATCCGGGTTGCCTACCCTTCCAGCCAGACCCATATCCTGATGGGGCAGCCGGCCATAGCCCGAGGCGATCCAGATCATTTCAGCCTGCATGTGGGCAACCACATTCTGGGTGGCAGCGGCCTGGTGTCACGCCTGAGCAACGAGATCCGTGAAAAACGCGGCCTCTCCTACAGCACCCACAGCTATTTCTCACCCATGCGTATGGCCGGTCCCTTCGAGATCGGTCTGGAGACGCGCAATGACGCGGTGGATGAGGCGCTGAAGGTGATGAACGAGACACTCAATACCTTTATTGACAAGGGGCCGGAGCGTAAGGAGGTCGAGGCGGCCAAGCGTAATATTACCGGCGGTTTTCCCCTGTCGGTGGCCAGCAACAAGAGTATCGTCCAGTACATCGCCATGATCGGTTTCTACGGACTGCCGCTGGATTATCTGGATAAATTCAATGCCAGTATCGACGCGGAGGGCATGAACGATATTCGCAAGGCCTTCATTAATCGCCTGCAGCCCGACAAGATGGTGACGGTGATCGTCGGTGGCGACAAATAAGGGCGGGGCAAGAGGGCGGTTTTGTGGCAGAATGGCGCCTCTTTGCGGTAGTCGACGGGGAGTGAAACGATGAAAACCAAGGTTCAGGTCAAGGTGTTGGATGACCGTATCGGTACGGAATACCCTTTTCCCCAATACGCCACTGAAGGCTCCGCCGGCCTGGATCTGCGCGCCTGTCTGGATGAGGCGCTGCAACTGGCTCCCGGCCAAACCGAACTGATCCCCACCGGTATTGCCATCCACCTGGATGATCCCGGCATGGCGGCCATGTTGCTGCCTCGTTCTGGATTGGGCCATAAACATGGTATCGTCTTGGGCAACCTGGTTGGCCTGATCGATTCCGATTATCAGGGCCAGGTATTTGTCTCTTGCTGGAATCGCGGACTGGACCACTTCACTGTCCAGCCCGGCGAGCGCGTCGCTCAGATGGTGATCGTGCCGGTAGTGCAGGCCCAATTTGAAATCGTCGATGAGTTTAAGCAGAGTGATCGGGGTGCAGGTGGTTTTGGTTCTACCGGTCGCCATTGATCTTAACTACAGATAACGACTACGTAAGGGAAGCAGTTTCATGACCCAGACCACACCCCCTGCCAACATATTCAAGGCCTATGATATCCGCGGGATCGTCGACGAGACTCTGACGGAGCAGGGTATCCATCAGATCGGTCGCGCCATCGGTTCCGAGGCCCTGGGCCGCGGCCAGCAGCAAATCGCCGTCTGCCGTGACGGCAGGCTCTCCGGCCCGCGTCTGATGGAATCCTTCACCCAGGGGCTGCTCTCTACGGGCATCAATGTTATCGACCTGGGTATGGCACCCACACCGGTACTCTACTACGGCGCGCAGAAACTGGCCGGTGGCAGCGGTGTACAGCTGACCGGCAGCCACAATCCGCCGCAGTACAATGGCCTGAAGATCGTCATCGGTGGTGAGACCTTGTCCGGTGATACCATTCAGCGCCTGCGTCAGCGTATCGAACGAAATGAATTACGTAGCGGCAATGGCAGTTACAGTCAGGCCGATCTGATCGACGATTATATTCAACGCATCGTCGGTGATATCAAAGTGTCGCGTCCCATGAAGGTTGTGGTCGATTGCGGGAACGGCGTGCCCGGCATGCTGGCGCCGCGACTGATGCGCGAGTTGCGCTGTGAGGTGATAGAGCTGTTCTGTGAGGTGGACGGTAACTTCCCTAACCACCACCCCGATCCCAGCCAGCCGGAAAATCTGCATGACGTGATTGCCGCGGTAAAAGAGCACCAGGCGGATATCGGTCTGGCCTTCGACGGTGATGGTGATCGCCTGGGTGTTATCACACCCGCCGGTAATGTCATCTGGCCCGACCGTCAGATGATGCTGTATGCCAAGGATATTCTGGCACGTAATCCCGGCGCCCTGATTATCTATGACATCAAGTGCACCAGTAATCTGGGTCACGAGATCGAGAAGTGTGGCGGTCGCCCCCTGATGTGGCGCACCGGCCACTCCATCATCAAGGCCAAGATGAAAGAGACCGGTGCACTGCTGGCCGGTGAGATGAGTGGTCATATCTTTTTTAAAGAGCGTTGGTTCGGCTTCGACGATGCCACCTATACCGCAGCGCGTCTGCTGGAGATCCTGTCAGCCGACGAGCGCGACGCCGACGCCGTTTTCAACGCCCTGCCCGATACGGTGAATACACCGGAGTTGCGCCTGGAGATGGCCGAGGGTGAGCACTATCAGTTTATCGAACACCTGTTGGCACGCGCCGATATCGTCGACGCCCGTGTCACTACCATCGACGGTCTGCGCGTTGATTTCGAGGATGGCTGGGGTCTGGTGCGCGCTTCCAATACCACCCCAACGCTGATACTGCGCTTTGAGGCCGATGATGAGAAATCCCTGGAACGAATTAAGTCAGTATTCCGCAAGCTGATGCTGGACGTGGACAACCGGCTGGAGCTGCCCTTCTAGTTTTTTGCAGTATGGGTCGCTACCGTCCGCCGCAACCGAAGTCCTCGCCCTATATTACCCCGCAGGGTTATGAGCGCCTGCAACAGGAACAAAAGAATCTGTGGGCACGACGTAAGGTGACTACCGCGGCGCTGGCGGCGGCTGCGGCCGAGGGTGATCGTTCGGAAAACGCCGAGTACATCTACCGTAAAAAAGAGCTGCGCGAGATCGACCGGCGCATACGCTATCTGCAAAAGCGCCTGCCCGATCTGAAGGTGGTGCGCGATAAGCCCAGCGACGCTGGCAAGGTCTACTTCGGCGCCTGGTTCACCCTGGAGGACGAGCAGGGGGGCGAGCATCGCTATCGCATCGTCGGTCCCGACGAATTTGACCTTATGCAGGGGTTGATCAGTATGGATTCACCCATGGCCAAGGCGGCAATGAAAAAAGGTCTGGATGACGAGGTGGTGGTGGAGACGCCGCAAGGCCGCAAACTGTACTACATTACCGACATACATTATCCCGATTGATCGTCCCGTTCGAGGTCGTTCACCTATGAATCCCATCATTGTCTCCATCGGCCTGCTGCTGTGCAGTAACGTCTTCATGACCTTTGCCTGGTATGCCCACCTGAAGGAGCTTAACGGCAAACCGTGGTTGATCGCCGCGNNTTTGTGTCTGCTGGGCGCGGTGTTCTTTATGTTTCGCGGCAAGCTGGTTTAACGGTGTTCAGCGCGCGCCAATTACGCGCTGCTCGAAACTCTCATCCCTTTGTGGTGTTTCATTCAACACCAGGCTGTGATGCAGAATGCTCATGGCGATGGCGGTTTGCTTGGCCGATTGCAGGTGGGCGTAGCGGTAACTGTCACTATTTTCAGAAGCGTGAATATTTTTCTGTAAATCCTGCCAGGTCTTGTTGGTACCCAATCCACAAGCCGCAAAAACATTTTCCGTTTGATAGTGGTCGATCAACGATTGCGCGTCGAGGAAGGGTGCGTTGAACTGTTTCTTGGCCTGGCGTGCGTATTGTGCCGGGAACAGGCGTTCATAAGTGCGGCGTAACAACACCTTATCCTTTAAGCCGGAAACCATGGCCCGGTCCGGCAAGTCGATGACCAGTTGGCGCATGTGGCGTGATAAAAAGGGCGTGCGCCCTTCCAGGGTGTTGGCCATCTCCATGCGATCACCCACCCAGTTCAGAATCAACACCGGCAGATGACAGTGGGCAAAGTAGTTTTGCCAGAGCAGCAGCGCCTTGGCTGGATCAAACAATTGTCCGGTGTCCGTATCATCTAGTCCGGCCAGATACCAGCTTTGGATGTCACTCGCCTGTTGCGCCAGCCACTCGTCGGTCTGTTCACCTAACAGGCTGTGCGCAATGGTGCGGATCTGGCCGAACAGGGGGTGGGGTACGCCCAGTATGTGCAGGCTGTAGATAAAATCGGTGCCGTCACCCGGAGAGCTGGAACCCGATAGCCAGGGATTCTGCGCGTGGGCGGCAAAACGCTGCTGATAAAGCGCATCGCGGCGCAGGCTACTCAATGGTGTTTTATGCAGCGCCTTGGTGAGATCCTGCAGATCGCCAATTGGACCGCGTGCAGCCATGGCATGTTTCCACCAGGCGCTGTAGCGATAACTGGGATAGCCGCATAATAACTCATCGGCACCATCGCCGGTGAGGACACCTTGTACCCATTGTCGGGTGAATCGACTCAGCCACCACTTGGCGGCGCCGTTGGTGAAGGGTTGTACCAGTTCGCTGGTATGCACCGCCAGGGGGTAGGCGTAGTTGAGGGCGTCAGCGTCTACGCGCACTACCTGGGGATCAAAGCCCATGTGGCGGGCATACTCCAGGGCGGTATCTGTCTCATCGTAACCCTGTTGCGTGAAACCGATGGTGAAGGACTTGAGTGGCGGTGCATTCTTACCACGTATGCGTTGCAGTTCGAAACCCACGGCTCGCGAATCGAC
>DKAX01000141.1 GCA_002450975.1 Proteobacteria bacterium UBA6915 | reverse complement strand
CGTGTACATCTGTTGGAACAGACCCGGCGCGACTTCGTCGCCAATGTCTCCCACGAATTGCGTACGCCATTGACCGTGTTGAACGGTTATGTCGAAACGCTGCGTGGTGAGGTGGATGATGAAATTTCCCCCTGGCGGCGCTCATTGGACAGCATGCATATGCAGACCCAGCGTATGCAGCGTATTGTGCAAGACTTGTTGTTACTGTCTCGTCTGGAATCGGTACAGAACGGTCAACGGCACGAGCCGGTACCTGTGCCGGCTATATTGGCTGCACTGGCGGAAGAGGCACGTGACCTGAGTGGTGACAAACAACACCAAATAGACCTACAGGCCGATAACCGTTGGTTGCAGGGCCATGCCGACGAATTGACCAGCGTTTTCAGCAATCTGATCTTCAATGCCGTGCAATATACGCCGGAGAAGGGGCGTATTGCTATCCGCTGGTGGGTCGATGCCCAGGGCGGCCATTTTCAGGTTAGCGACACCGGTATTGGAATTCCTGAGCGTCATATCCCACGTTTGACCGAAAGATTTTACCGGGTTGATTCTGGTCGCTCGCGCTCGGAAGGCGGGACCGGTCTGGGGCTGGCTATCGTCAAATATGTGCTGCAGCGGCATCAGGCTACCTTGTCGATCAAGAGTACAGTAGGCGTGGGTAGTGAGTTTACCTGCCATTTTCCCTCTGTACGGGTAGTCGAGCAGCTGCGTCAGGCCTAGTCTATGTTTCTGGGTGCTGTCATAAATCTGTCATATTTATGTAAAGTTGTGGTCATCTATCCATCACACAATGCGCAACAGTGCTGAATACACTTAGGAGCTACTAACATGAACTTTAACAAGATTACTACTGCTATCGCGGCTTGTGTGATGACTGCCGCCGTGGCAACACCCGCCCTGGCCAAGACCGAGGTTGATCCCGGTTTGCCCGACTACAGCAAGGCTAGCGGCGTTTCCGGAAACCTGTCCAGCGTTGGTTCTGACACCCTGGCCAATCTGATGACCNNTTATCCCAACGTTAATATCCAGATTCAGGCTGCCGGTTCGTCTACCGCGCCGCCGGCATTAACCGAGCACACCTCCAACCTGGGGCCTATGAGCCGCAAGATGAAGGATAAAGAGATCGAGGCCTTCGAAGCCCGTCACGGTTACAAACCGACCGCTATCCGCGTGGCCATCGACGCCCTGGCGGTGTTCGTACACAAGGACAACCCGGTCAAAGGCATGACTGTTCCTCAGGTAGACGCGATCTTTTCTGCAACGCGCAAGTGTGGTGGAAGTGCCGATATCACCCGCTGGGGACAATTGAATCTGGGCGGCGCCTGGAGCAACCGTGACATCCAGTTGTATGGTCGTAACTCCGTCTCCGGTACCTACGGCTACTTTAAAGAGCATGCTTTATGTAAAGGTGACTTCAGAAACGGTGTTAACGAGCAACCCGGTTCCGCCTCTGTGGTTCAGTCGGTGTCGACCTCCATTAATGGTATCGGTTACTCCGGCATTGGCTATGTGACTTCCGGTGTGCGCGCTGTACCTCTGGCCAAGGCTGACGGTCAGCCCTTTGTCGAAGCCAGCAACGAAAACGCAATCAAGGGCACCTATCCCCTGGCTCGTTTCCTCTATATCTATGTCAACAAGCACCCCAATAAGCCGCTGCCCCCCCTGGAGCGTGAGTTCTTGAAGATGGTGTTGACCAAGATCGGCCAGCAGGTTGTGGTTAAGGACGGCTACATTCCCCTGCCCAAGAAGGTGGTGGATCAGGAATTGAAGAAACTGGATTAATCGGCTCGATCCTGCTAACTTTTTTTAAGCCCGCTCTATAGCGGGCTTATTTTTTTTTAAGGTATGCCGCTATTTCTTATTGGACTGATTTTTCAGATGGGATCCAACGATGAAATCGACTCCTTTTGTAGGATTATTACTAGTAACGCTCATTCTGGCATCGAATAGCGCCAAGGCCGAAGAGTGGCTTTGTACTGAGGCTGCGTCAGTCAAACAAGGTGATTCGGTTCTGGTGTGCGGCGTAGCCACCGCCGATGACGAAGGCGATGCCCGCGAGCAAGCCCTGCAAAGGGCTCAGCGCGAATTTCAGTTACTGTGCAATGGTTCCGATGATTGTCGCGGCAGGCCCACCAGCGTGGAGCCGTTGCGCAACAGCTGTGAAAAAACGTCTGACGGAAAGGTTCAGTGTTATCGCGGCCTGCGCTATTCGTTTATGGATAATGACAGCGGTGTGTTTGGCCGTTCCACCCCGGTAACCGCCGGTGGCGGCAAGCGACCCGATGTGATCAAACCTTTCACCATCGGCGTGGGTTACTACAATCAAACTTACAATGTCACCAATAAAGATGCCGCGGTGGAAGAGTTGCCCTTGTTGACCGATAACTACGGCGGTATCGCCGCCTTCGCCACCCTGGCCTTCAATCATCGCTATGGTATTAATGCTAACGGCTATTGGTTGAGTAACAGCGATTCCACCAGACAAAATAAAAGTGGCATCGATGCGCAGTTTGTGGTCGGCACCAATTTGAATCAGAGCGGATTCAAGGCGTTCATGGGGGCCGGTGGTTTTTATGAGCTGTGGAACAATGGCAGCGACAGTCACTCCTTCGTCGGCGGTGAGTTTGTCTTCGGGCTGGGCTATAACTCACGCACAGCCACCTATGATTTTCTGGTCAATATGCGCCAGACACGCGCCTATGATGATTTCGCCTTTGACGGTGATTTGTCGGGCAAGAGTTCATCGGCGGGTGGTGCTATGTTCCGTTGGGGGCTGCGGTTTTAGATACGCATCTATTTGCTGGCACGGGCAAATCCAGGCTTATTTATTTCCGGTTGACGCCGATAAACGGGAAGGTGCTAGCAAAAGGGGATAGCCATGGCCTGGGAGAATCTGCGTCGTAGTTTGGCCGTTAAAACATTGATAATATTGTCTTGTTTTACCTTGCCGCTGTTGACAGCCTGTGAGCCTGAGGAGGAGCCGCTGGAGCCACCGCCGATGAGTTCAATGGTGATGGATTTCGACAGTTTTCCCAGTGAGAATTCCACCACTCAGGTAGAACAGCTGCGTCTTGCACCCGAGTCGATCTATTTTTCACATACCAATTCGTTAACCAACCACCAATTTGCAACGCTCAAAGTGTTTTTCTGGTCGACTCTGATTGCCGTCGGGCAGGCCGTTCCCATCCACGTATTTCAGACCGCGTTAAATCATTTGCCGGAAAAACAGGATGACGGCAGTTGGGTGTGGAAATATTCCACGACCTTCCAGAACGTAAAATATTCCGCGCGTCTGGTAGGCAAGGTCGTCGCCGAGACCGTTGAATGGGAGATGTATGTCAGCAAGGAAGGGGAGTTCACCGATTTCAAATGGTATACCGGGGTCTCGCAAATCGATCGCAGCGGTGGCAGTTGGGTGTTGTATGAAGATCCGACGGCACCCAAGGCGATATTCACTATCACCTGGGGCCGTGATAGTTCAGCGAGCACGGCCTTCCTGAAGTACCTCAATACCAAGGAAGGTATAAACAACGGCGAATATATCCAATATGCCAAGATCGCCAATACCAATGGCTACGATGCCCAGTTCTCCATCTATCTGATCAATGATTTGGATACCACCCTGTCCCACACTGAGATGGTTGAATGGAATATTGCCACACGGGCCGGGCGCGTGCAGGATCCAAATCACTATGGCGACAACACTTGGTACTACTGGGATGAGAGTCTGGCGGATACGGTCGCCCCGTAGTCCGTGAGGATGGATAAAGAACAGGTGCCGTCGTTGCAAACGACGGCCCTTTTTTATTAGTGCGCAGCTTGAGTGTGGCTGATCACGGTACGTGACAACAGTCCCGGTGACAGGTCGTAGATTTCGTAAAGGCGATTTTCTTCGGTTTCTACACGCTTGACCAGCACTTCACCTATTTTGCCCAGTTCCTCTTTGAACGCTTCGATGTTCTCGGCATGTAAACCGGCGGTTTGCCAACGTTTGTAAAATTCACGCACGGCGCGGCCGATCTGATTCATTTCTCGGCGGAACTCACTGATCACCGTGTAGTAGTCTTGCTCATCCTTGAAGGTGTATTCCAGAAATACATAGAGCTTGGTGTACTCCAGCAGAATGTGGGCATTGAACAGGCCGAGAAATTTATCGTTGGTTTCCCAAATCTTGTTGTATTCCCGCTTGTCGATCAGTCGCATGGTTTCCATAAAGAGATTCAGCAACTCCTGGTGATCACCTTTGAGACGCTTCACCAGGGTTTGGTCATAGGGAATCTTGGTTCCGGGGGCGTAGACTTCCTCCGTCTTGGTCGTGGTCTTTTTACCGAAGAGTTTGAATTTGCCGAACATGGTTATTTCCCCGCTGATTGCGTACTGGTCGCTGTTATCTTCACCCGTTTTTGTCATCCCGTCCAATAACCTTAGTAGTCGTCGGTTATAGAGGGGGCTTATTAAACCATAGATTTGACTAGCCATAAACTATTCAGCAGTGGTTCAGGGGGTTGGGTCACATTCCCGTTTTGCGGACAAAGCGGAATACCGCTGCCCATTCGGGTTTGAACCGGGTATAGTCGTGGAAAATATGACGTTGTAATAAAAGTGTCATCTAATCTGGGTATGATTGCCGCCTATGCGTGCGCTTCTATCTAAAATCAATGAGTTATTTTCATTTCGTTCCGGCAGTACCGGTGCCGATCGGGAGCAGTGGCGTCTGTTAAAGGACAAACTCGCCCGCTGGGGAGTGGCTGTAGGCGGGATTGGTGTCATTGTCGCCATAGTCCTGATCTTTTTCTATCTGCTTTATGTGGTTGTGCCACTTTTTAAAGGGGCATCAGTGGAGCAGGTTGGCAGTTATGCCCTGCCGGGGGATGGCAACACCATGTACCTGTCCATGGAAGAGCAGGCGCAAATCGGAGTGCGTGTCACCCATACCGGTCAGGTGACTTTCTTTTCCACCGCTGATGGCCAATTGATCAAACAGGTACAGCTTCATTATTCTCCGCGGGCGCGTATTACCGCGTTTGCCAAAGGGCAGCCGGGCAAGGGTATATTGGCGTTGGGGTTGTCTAACGGTAGGGCTCTGGTATTTCGCCCGGTCTTTCGCACCAGCTATGTCGATGGCAAACGCATCATTACGCCCGATATCGAATATCCCTTGGAGAACAAGACGGTTTTGGTGGACAGCAGTGGCGGGGTGTTGAACAGCCTGGCAGTGCAGGTGAGCGAGGACAAGGCCACCTTGGTCGCCGGAACCAAGGATAGCCGATTAATCCTGCAGCTTTTCACCAAGGAAGAGTCTTTCCTGGAAGAGAATGTTACCTGGCAGGCGACACGCATTGCCCTGCCCGATCCTGAGGATACCCTGACCCGCTTATTGCTTGACCCCGATCAGCGCCGTCTCTTTACCGCCGACCGGCAGGGACACCTGACCTATTTCGATCTGCGTAATCCACTGGAACCGCGTCTGATCCAGCGTCTGCAGTTGAGCCCCAATGGCAGTGACCTGACTTCACTGGAATTTCTGAGCGGCGGCTTTTCCCTGTTGGCCGGTTTTGCCGATGGCCAATTGGCGCAGTGGTTTCCAGTGCGGGACAACTTTAACAATGAACTGATCACCCACGTGCGCAGTTTCAAGCCCTTAAAAGGGCCGATCAGCGCTATCGCGCCGGAATTTTTCCGCAAGGGATTCGTTGCCGCCGATGAGAATGGCAATATCGCTCTTTATCACACCACCGCCCATCGGCTATTACATAAAGAGCACATCAACGAACTGCCGCTAGCGCTGGCCATGGCGCCGCGCGCCAATGCCTTGTTGATGGAGACCCGGGACGGTGATTTGGTGTTCTGGCGCCTGCACAACGAGCATCCAGAGATCTCCTGGTCCTCGCTGTGGGGTAAGGTCTGGTATGAGGGCTATGCCGAACCGCAGTGGATGTGGCAGTCGTCTGCCTCGACCAATGAATTCGAACCCAAATTCAGCCTGACGCCGCTCTCATTCGGCACCCTGAAAGCGGCCTTTTATGCCATGTTGCTGGCGGCACCCCTGGCCATTTTCGGCGCGGTCTTTACCGCTTATTTCATGGCACCGGCCATGCGTCAGACGGTCAAGCCCACCATCGAGGTGATGGAGGCCTTACCGACAGTGATCCTGGGTTTCCTGGCGGGGTTGTGGCTGGCGCCTTTTATTGAGAGCCATCTGCCTGGTACCTTCAGTTTGCTGGTGATTATGCCCCTGGCCATTATCCTGTTTGCCTATGGCTGGCAACATATGCCGGCGCGATTTCGCCTGGCCATTCCCGATGGCTGGCAGGCGGCGTTGCTCGTCCCGGTGGTCGTGCTGGTAGGCTGGGCGGCCCTGGCACTGAGTCCGGGCATGGAGCGCTGGTTGTTTGGTGGGGATATGCGCATCTGGCTGACTAAGGAGATGGGCGTGGACTTTGACCAGCGCAATGCCATCATCGTCGGCCTGGCCATGGGCTTCGCGGTTATCCCGACGATTTATTCCATCGCAGAAGACGCCATCTTCAGTGTGCCGCGACATTTAAGTTATGGCTCCCTGGCCCTGGGGGCGACTCCTTGGCAAACGCTGATGCGCGTCGTACTGCCTACTGCCAGCCCGGGTATCTTTTCCGGGTTGATGATCGGTATGGGGCGCGCTGTTGGGGAGACCATGATAGTACTTATGGCCACCGGCAATACGCCGGTGATGGACTTCAGCGTCTTTCAAGGGATGCGAACCCTGTCGGCCAATATTGCCGTGGAGATGCCCGAGTCTGAAGTGGGCAGTACTCACTACCGCGTATTGTTCCTGGCGGCGCTGGTGTTATTCCTGTTTACGTTTATCTTCAACACCCTGGCGGAGATCATTCGTCAGCGGTTGCGAAACAAATACAGTTCCTTATAGGTAGCCGGCATGGGTAATTGGTTTAAAAGCGGTGCTCCCTGGGTCTGGCTGACTGCCTCGGCAGTTTCTCTCAGCTTGGTGATGGTGCTGGGGTTGTTGGGGCTGATCTCCGCCAAAGGGCTGGTCTATTTCTGGCCCAAATCGGTGGCAGACATCCAATACCGCGTCAGCGAGTCGCAAGTCGATCATGTTATTGGCGAAGTTTATGACACTGAAAAAGTGCCTGTAACGAGATTGCGTGAATCGGGTGTGCAGGTCGAGGGTGCTGGCTTGGCTGAACGCGTGTTGGTGAAACGCGGCAACCGTGATATTACCGGTCTCGACTTTCAATGGCTTGTCAGTAATAACGTGATTAACCGTGAATATCCCAGTGATCTCATGGTTCTGGAGCGACGCGAGTGGGGTAATTTCTACGGTTATCTGCAAGGTCTGATGGAGCAAGGCCAGCCCGTGACCGGAGTGCAGGATTTGTGGAGGGAGTTGCACCAGCGTCTGGACAGGGTGGAAGAGATCTATGAACAGATCCGCGAAATCGAGAAGGGTGAAATCGGTGCGGTCAATTATGCGCTCGAGCGCCTGCGCCTGAAACAGCGTCGCCTGGAGCTGGATGATGATTGGAATGATGAGTACGCCAGGGAGTTTGAACAGGAGCGTGCTGAACAGAACGAAATTTACAACGGCCTGCAACAAAGATTGACCGCCCTTTACAACGACATCAATCGTGACGCCCTGGTGGCGACGGTGGCAGGTGGTCAGCAGGTTACTATTGCGTTATCAAAAGTGGTCCGTGCCTTCAGGCCGAACGCATTGTCAGTGTTCGGTAAGACAGGTCACTATCTTGCCAAATTGTGGGAGTTCGTCTCCGACGAGCCGCGTGAGGCCAATACCGAGGGCGGGATCTTTCCGGCCATCTTTGGCACCGTCATGATGGTGTTTATCATGACCATCATTGTCACGCCTTTCGGTGTTGTAGCAGCGGTCTATCTGCGCGAGTATGCCAAGCAGGGTCCGTTGACCCGACTGATACGTATCGCAGTAAACAATTTGGCCGGTGTGCCTTCCATTGTCTACGGCGTTTTTGGTTTGGGTTTTTTCGTCTATTTTCTGGGCGGTACCATCGATCAGCTGTTTTTTCCCGAGGCCTTGCCGGCGCCAACCTTCGGTACGCCCGCTATTTTGTGGGCCTCGCTAACCCTGGCCATTCTGACGTTGCCGGTGGTGATTGTCGCCACCGAAGAGGGGCTGGCACGTATCCCGTCGGCGGTGCGCGAGGGAAGTCTGGCCTTGGGGGCCACCAAGGCCGAGACCTTGTGGCGCATCGTACTACCCATGGCCAGCCCGGCCATGATCACCGGTCTTATCCTGGCTATCGCCCGCGCCGCCGGCGAGGTGGCGCCGCTGATGTTGGTGGGTGTAGTCAAGCTTGCACCGTCTCTGCCCCTGGATGGCAACTTCCCCTTCCTGCATCTGGATAGGAAGTTCATGCACCTGGGCTTTCATATCTATGACGTCGGCTTTCAAAGCCCGAACATCGAGGCGGCACGCCCGTTGGTTTATGCCACGGCCTTGTTGCTGGTCATTGTTATTATCCTGTTGAACCTGCTGGCTATTGCTATACGTAACCGCCTGCGGGAAAGATATCGCTCCTATGAATAGGCAGCGAAGAGTGAGACCTGAGGTACGGAACGTATGAAAAGACACGGTGACGGTATGCAAGGTGAGCAGATCTGCGTCGAGGTGAAGGATTTCAACCTTTACTACGGCGAGAAGCAGGCCTTGAAGAGTATCAACCTGGCCATGCCCAAACACAAGGTGACCGCCTTTATCGGTCCCAGCGGCTGCGGCAAATCAACCTTGTTGCGTTGTTTCAATCGCATGAATGACCTGGTGGACGGNNGAGAACGTCGCCTACGGCCTGCGCATCCACGGCGAGAAGCGCCGCCGGGTGTTGGATGAGGTGGTGGAGAAATCCTTGCGCGGTGCCGCTTTGTGGGATGAGGTCAAGGATCGACTGCACGAGAGTGCCCTGCGCCTGTCCGGCGGTCAGCAACAGCGTCTGGTGATCGCTCGTGCCATCGCCACCGAACCGGAGGTGTTGCTGCTGGACGAACCGGCCTCGGCCCTGGACCCGATCTCCACGTTAAAGATCGAAGAGTTGATTTATGAACTTAAATCACGCTACACAATCCTGATTGTGACCCATAATATGCAACAGGCGGCGCGCGTCTCTGACTACACCGCCTTTTTGTACCTGGGTGATCTGATCGAGTTCGGTGATACCAATACGCTGTTTACCAACCCCAGGCAGAAGCGTACGGAAGATTACATTACCGGGCGTTACGGTTAATCGATTGATCCAGTTTGTAAAATATTTTGCAGTGAGGAGATGAATCATGGCGGGGGAAAAGGGCAGTCACATTTCGCAGCAGTTTGACGCTGAATTGCAGGACGTCAAACATCAGGTGCTGGCCATGGGTGGGCTGGTGGAGCAACAGCTGGCCGATGCCATTTCCGCCCTTGTGGAGTCCGACAGCGAGAAGGCAGAGCGTGTGGTCACCACGGACTACAAGGTCAACGCCATGGAGGTGGATATCGACGAGGAGTGCACCCAGATCATTGCCCGTCGCCAGCCCGCCGCCAGCGATCTGCGCCTGATTATGTCCGTAATCAAGACCATTACCGATCTGGAGCGTATCGGTGATGAGGCGGAGCGCGTGGCCCGCCAGGCCCTGCATATCAGCGACGATAAGGATTTGAGCCGACAATATGTGGAGATCGAGAATATCGGCAATCTGGTGCGCCAGATGTTGAACAAGGCGCTGGATGCCTTTGCCCGTACCGATGCCGAGGCGGCCCTGGCCGTGGCCAAGGAGGATCGCAAGGTCGATATCCAGTACGAGGCCATTACCCGTCAGCTGATCACCTTTATGATGGAAGATCCGCGCTCCATTCCCCGTGCGCTGAATGTTTTGTGGTCGGCGCGCGCCCTGGAGCGCATCGGCGACCGCGCAGTCAACATCTGCGAATACGTCATCTATCTGGTACAGGGTAAAGATGTGCGCCATACCAGCCTGGAAGATCTGGAAAAAGGCATCTAGTGTTTGTCCAGTTGGCAGGCATCGCCTGCCGACTGGATCGTCGTGCAAGGTCTGGGGTATAGTGCCGGAGTGCCCTATATATAAGAACAAACCCCATGCACAGACGGACCTTTCTTACTGCACTATTAGCCGCCGGCACCCTCAGTGGTTGCCGGCGTTACTGGCCCCACCAGGGCCTGTGGAATCCCTGTTTAGACACCGCCATCCCCCCCGATTTGGCCAACCATGAATTGGTGCAGGCCGCCTGGCAGGGTATAGATCCGTCACAGGTGTGGGACTGTCATACCCATCTGCTTGGGTTTGGCGATACCGATAGTGGTGTCTATCTCAATCCCGAATTGCGTTCCTGGTGGCACCCGGTGCAGCGCAGTCAGTTTGCCTTTTATATCAACGCTGCTTGTGTCGAACGGAGCGAAAAGGTGGATCTGGGCTTTGTAGCCCGACTGCAACACCTGGCCGGTCAACTACCCGCGGGTATGCGCCTGATGTTGTTGGCCTTCGATTACCATCGCGATGACAACGGTAAACCCATCAAGGCCGACAGCCCGTTTTACACACCCAATGCCTATGCCGCACGTATCGCCAAGTCCAATCCGCAACGTTTCGAATGGATCGCCTCGGTGCACCCCTATCGCGAGGATTGCGACGAGGCCTTGCAGCAGGCGGCGGCCGATGGCGCGCGTGCAGTGAAGTGGCTGCCACAGGCCATGAACATCGATCCCGCCTCGCCCCGTTGTGATCGTTTCTATCAGGTGATGGCACGCCTGGATATTCCCCTGCTTAGCCACGCCGGCAAAGAGCTGGCGGTGGAATCGGAGGCTGGTCAGGATTTCGGTAATCCCCTGCGACTGCGCCGCGCCCTGGATAACGGTGTGCGCGTCATCGTCGCCCATTGTGCCACCCAGGGTGACAGTGAGGATCTGGACAGCAAGGATAAGGCTTCCGTGCGCAGCTTCGATCTGTTTGCGCGCCTGATGAATGACAGCAACTACAACGGACGCGTGTTCGGCGATATCTCCGCCATCACCCAGATGAACCGTCTCAATCAAGGGGTGGGCGAGTTGTTGCGCAATCAGCACTGGCATCATCGTCTGGTGCATGGCTCGGATTATCCCCTGCCCGGTGTCTTTCCCCTGTTTCTCAAAAATCAACTGGTGCAGGACGGTTTTATCGATGAAAAGAGCGCCGAGGTGATCTTTCGCCTGCGTGAATATAATCCGTTGTTGTTTGATTTCGTGTTGAAACGTCATATGAAAAGCGCAGGCATGGGGTTGTTGCCGGTGGCATTTCATTCGCGGCGAGTTTTTGTGTAGGTATAATTTGAGTTGTTATCAAAGGAGAAGTAGCATGAGAAGAGGGGGGTGTTTGTGGTTGGGGTTGATGTTGATGCCAGTTTCGGTTTGGGCACAAGAGGATGATGATGTGGGAGCATCGGAGCATAGTTTGGCGAAGGGGGTGCACTCAGTCGGAATCAATCCGTTGGTCGCTGACGGCGATACTTCTATTGGTTGGAAAAGATTTGTACAAGATGGAAAAGCCCTTTATTGGTCTTTTTCCTACTACAGTAGCGACCTTGATTCCAATAAGGACAGTAAGCTCCGATATTCCGGCCCGACGTTGGGTTCGGATGGCGAAATTAAAAATATTTAACAGCCTATCGGGATGATGTTGAAGAGCAAAGTGTTGGTTTAAGTCTTGCTTATCGCCACTATTTTGGGTTTAGTCAACCGTATTCCTATTTCTGGGATGTTCTGGCGGGTTATAAATATAGCCAGATTGTTACACAGAGCTTTATTATGACATCAGGTGGTTGGATGTATGATGCGACGCTGTCTAGGTATGGGCAAAGCGTCTATCTCAGTATTCGCGGCGGTTTTTTTTTCACGTTATATTAGTATGGAGGTATATGGCGGTTTGAACAGGACTCATGCCCGCTATGAGATATCGTCAGTCAATGCTGATGACCGAGAGTTTGTTGGGAACGGAATACTCCAGCAAGAGTCAGTTGGTGTGGATTTGCAAAAAAGTACCAACGTATTTATGGGGGCTATGGTGAATATGTACTGGTAGCGGAGGTGTCTATCCTGCTGGGGTCGCTCGATTTCCTTGGTCGATTTGCCTTTGTTTAGTGAAATAAATACTCCTTCACAAGCTT
>DKAX01000264.1:422-3105 GCA_002450975.1 Proteobacteria bacterium UBA6915 | reverse complement strand
ATCAGAGCAGCCGGCAAACACAAGCGGCAAACACAGACAAAGTATCATTCTCATAAATTGTTCCGGAAATTAGTACGCTAATTGCGAAACTATACCCGATTATCTACTGTGCGCGAACCCCGTCATTTCCTGTCATTGACATGGACACGTTATTAATAGACCTCCACCTTAGCCTGGGCACGCAAGGCCTCGACCTTGGCGGCCACTGCCTGACGGGTCTTTTGCGCGCGCAGGTATTGATGTACCTGACGGCGCACATCTTCATTCAACGGCGCCTTGCTCGGTGGTTGATGCTCTTCCAGTTTGATCAGGTGCANNAAGGCCGCCTGTTCGAAGGTGGGCACCATGACGCCGCGGGCAAACAGCCCCAGATCACCTCCACGCTGGGCGCTGCCGCTATCCTCGGAAAACTCCTGTGCCAGCTTGGCAAAATCTTCTCCGCGGGTAACACGATCGGACAGTTTCTCCATGCGTGCACGCACCTGTTGACGCACGCTTATTTCGGCCTTGCTGTCCAGGCTCAACAAAATGTGGCGTGCGCGAATACGTTCCGGCAACTTAAAGGAGTCGGGGTTGTCTTGATAAAACTGCTCCACCTCCTGCTTACTGATACTGACACCTTCCTGGATATGGTCCTCGATATACTTTTTCGCCGACAGTCGACGGCGGGTATCTTCCGTGTAGCTATCCAGGGTGAAACCATTATTCTCAAGAGATAACTTTAATTCACGCTCGTCGGCGAAGGAGTTGCGGAACTCTTTGATCGCCTGATCGACATCGGCCGCGCTGGCCAGGGACTTTTTCCGTTCAGCCTCTTGATACAACACCTCCTGACCGATCAGCACATCCAATACCTGTGTACGCAATTCGATCATTCTCTCCGGATCGCGCACGGCGCCGATGTTGGTGCCCTTTGCCTTGAGCATGCCATCGACACCGATGCGTACGCGCTCGCGACTGATCTCGACACCATTGACCGTAGCCGCTGCGCCAAACTCCTGTGCGGCTGACATCAAGGGCGCTCCCAGGGATAACGCGGCAACCACGGTGATTAATTTTTTGTTCATCATACTGCTGTTCCTCATACGACTGTGTTTACTACGGGTTATTGATCCAGGGCGATCCACTGGCCGGCGGGCCCGAAGGTGCGCGCCTGCAAATCGAGCGCGACGATATAGGCTCCGCCGCTGCCGACGCGACGGTTGGCGCTGTACGAAAGCGGCGGCACCACGCCGGTATTGAAACGGGTCAGTTGTTCCAGGCTGACGATAAAGGTATCGCGGCTCAGGTCACGACCGCTGCGCTTGACGGCCTCCACCAACAATTGCGCGGCCGCATAGGCGTGAAGCTGTGCCGCCATCCGCCGCTGCGACAAGCGATTGCGCAGGTGGAATTCACGAAAACGCTGTAACCCCTCGGGGCTCTCGCCGCTCGCCTGTAGCGGATAGGCGGACATAACATGGCGGTCAAACATCGACGGTAACGTGAGCAGGCCTGCGTTGATCAGATCGCGCGGCAGGTAGAGATCGGGCGACCAGCCCTGCGCGGCCATGGCCTGGACCAGGGTGGAGAAATCCCGTCCCTCGCCCAGATAGAGCACGGCGTGAACGGCGTCGGTACGCAGGCTCTGCACCAGTGTCTGTTGTTCACCGGGTATCAATGCATGGTATTTGAGCGCCGCCGGCCCCTGCCCTCGCGCCCACTCTGCCAGCGGGCGCCAGGAGTCATCGCCCGAATTGGTCACCACCGCCATGCGTAAGCCGTCCGCGTGTTGTCGCTGGGCATGACTAACCATGGACTGCAGCTGTTGCAGCCGGTCGCCGAATAGATAAAAACTGTAGTGGCGCCCACCCGCCAGAGACGGCGTTTGCGTATAGGGGGCGATATTGGGTATGCCTTGTTGTTCGCTCCACTCGGCAATGGCCTGATCGGCGGAGCCGCTCTCCACCCCCAGCAATGCAAACGCGCCTTGTGCCCCCAACTGCGCAGACAACACATCCGCCCCCTGTTGCGTACCTGCTGCAGTGAGGGTGCGCAGGCGCAGTTCGCGCCCGTAAAGACCCCCGGCGGCGTTGATCTCGCGGAAATAGGCCTCCAGCACCGCAGACGCAGACACCGTGGCATCGGACTGTTGCAACGTGGCGACGGTAATCGCCTTGTCGGTGACACCCGCTGCCTGTTGCCGGTCGATCACCTGCAAATAGGCCAGCAAGGCGTCGATTTCAATATCGCTGATATCGAAGCGCGGCATGCTGGTGTCCAGACGCTGCCCCGCCGGGTCCACGCCCTCGCGCAGCACACGTGCCAGCGTCTTGCGATCATAGGCCGGGTGTTTTCTGCCACTGGCGGAGACCACACCGTAGCTCTTGCTGAGTTCACGCCATTGGATATTGGAGGGGATAACACCGCCCTCGGGTTTGCCCTCGCCACGCTCACCGTGACAGCCGACACAGGGCATGGCACTGGCCGGTAAGGCCGTCGACGCCTGACCCACATAGGCGGTCAGTGTGCGCCCCTGATCGCCTTCACCGGTTTCATACAGTGTGCGACCCAAGGTGTCGTCACCTGCCAAAGCGGACACCGTCGCCACAAAGGAAAAGGCCAAACCGACATACAAGGGATTAAAACCTTTCACAAAACCAAACATCACCCACTACCCCTCCGCCGCCAGCTCCTGCAGCTT
>DKAX01000264.1:0-381 GCA_002450975.1 Proteobacteria bacterium UBA6915 | reverse complement strand
GCCGTACATAACATTGATCAACACTACCTTGTCGTCGAGCACGTCGCTGTAAAAACGCACCGCCTTGCCCTCCTGGGTGTAAAGGGTGGTGTCGGTGAAATAGTTACGCGCGCGTTCGATCTCCAGGCTCTCGCCCTTGGCCGAGGTATCCGTGCCCATGGCGTGGTCGTGTTGATGGCCTTGGTGATCGTGGTGGGTGTGGTCATCGGCCGCCTGCGCAGGCAGCAACAGTGCCAGCAAGGAAACGGCGCTCAGGTTTCGGACTATCGACATCAGTGTTCTCCCATGCTGACGTGGTGATGGTCGTGACCGGTCTGCGCACGAGCGATGCTCAGGCGCTCTACAGCACCAACAATATCCTTGGGATCGGGAAAACCGAAA
>DKAX01000011.1:2588-2964 GCA_002450975.1 Proteobacteria bacterium UBA6915 | reverse complement strand
CCGTATCAAATGCGGCAAGATGTTCGTCATCGGCAGAGTGTACTACCAGCCCTTCAGCGGATTTGCTCAAGGCCGTGACCTGAAAGCCAGTTTGAATTTGAATACCCTGCTGGCGCATTTCCTGTTCGAGCACCGCGCTGATCATGGGATCGAAGCGCTCCATCAGGCGATCTTCCAGCGCAATGATGGTGACGTTTGAATCCAGGGCGTTCAAGACACCGCTGAGTTCCACGCCAATATAACCGCCGCCGATGACTGCCACACGTTGTGGTTGTTCCTGCAGGGCAAAGAAACCATCCGAAGTGATGCCGTATTCCGCGCCGGGGACAGGCGGTACAATGGGCTGGCCACCGGTGGCAATCACGATGTGATCGGC
>DKAX01000011.1:0-2518 GCA_002450975.1 Proteobacteria bacterium UBA6915 | reverse complement strand
GACGGCAAGACCGCCACTGCCTCCTCCGATTGCGATCAAATCATAGTGCTGCTGTTTCATAACGTTTCCTTTATATAAATAATTTAACAGTCTGATCCTCTTCCCCTGATAAAACGGGGAAGAGGATAGCTGGATTGGTCAGTTACGCGGCGTGGCTATGAGCCTTGGCGAGGTATTCCTCCACGGCTTCGGAACCACCTATGCGTACACCGTTGATGAAAACCTGGGGTACCGTTGATTCACCAGATACTGCACGAATCGTGGCTTCGGTGTAATCACGGTTCAGTACCAGTTCTTCGAACTGGATGCCGGCGTCGTGCAACATGCCCTTGGCGCGGACGCAATAGGGGCAACCGTCGCGACTGAACACGGTGACATCCATCGGCTTGGCAGCTTCCGGTGCAATGAATTCCAGCATGTTATCCGCATCGGAAACTTCAAACGGGTCGCCCGGTACGTCCGGTTCGATGAACATCTTCTCGATCACACCGTCCTTGACCAGCATGGAGTAACGCCATGAACGATCACCGAAACCGAGATCGTTTTTCGCCACCAACATGCCCNNACCACCACGGTCTTGCCCTTGAAGATTTCATCCGTAGTCACGTCGACCCAGTCATGATCACGACGGGTATGAAAAGTGACCTGGGGTACAGCTTTACCTTCACGATTATCAAACATAGTCTTGTTTCCTTTTCAGTTAATTAAAGTTGGTTGTTTAAAAAAAGTTTTTATTTACATCGGGTGTGCAAAACGCTGGGCATTCACTTTCACCTTTTGTACACGGGTCCATACCTGTTCGTGGAAGTAGTAGGCAACGGTGTTGACCGCCGGCTCGACCAGGGCGATGGCACCGCCGACGAGCACGCTACCCGACATCAGGTAACCCACGGTAAATGCCACCGTGAAATGCACTGCTGCGAAACTCATTGTCTTGGTCATTGCCATCTCCTTCATTCGTCAGGTTGATTACTGGCTACGGGGAGAAGTATGGCGATCTCGTAGTGATTGTTGAAATCGTTTGTTGCTATTTATTTGATAGATAAAACCAATGACTAGTGGGTGAGACGTTTAACCACTACGAGACGGCGGCGGGCTATTTTTTCTGGCGGGATTTCTTTGCGGCGCGCCCACCCGGGCCCAGGCAGGTNNACGGTATTGGGCAGGTTATCTTGAATAATGCTGGCAAAGGCCTCCAGCGCCTGGCGGCGGGGATAGCTGTGGCGAAACACCAGCGATACCCGCCGATAGGCGTCGGGCAGCTCCAGCGGTTGGGCGACCACGCCACTGTCCGTGGTCCAGCTGCCGCGCATTGCCAGCGCCGGGATCAGGGTGCAGCCAAAACCGGCGCCGACCAGTTGTATCAGGGTTTCGAGGCTGGCGGCGCGCAAATCTGCCATTTCACCGTGTTGCTCGCGTTCTTTCAGATGGCATACGTCCATGGCCTGTTGAGCCAGGCAGTGCCCTTCNNATCGAGGTCCCGCCGGGTGATTTTCTCTTTGGCATAGAAGGGGTGCTGGCGGGGATAAGCGAGCCAGAACGGTTCGTCAAATAACGGTAGGGCTTCAAGATCCTGCTCCTCTACCGGTGTGGCCAACAGGGCCGCATCGATTTCGTGGTTGCGCAACCGGCCCAGCAAGGTTTCGGTGAGCTCTTCCGACAAGACCAGTTTCATTTGCGGGTGTTGCTGTTTCAGCGGCAGCAGGATCAGGGGCATCAGATAAGGGCTTAGGGTCGGAATGGCGCCAACCCGCAGCGGGCCGGCAAGTGGATCCTGCTGGGCCTGAGCCAGTTGTTCGATAACTTCGACCTGCTCCATGATCTGGCGGGCGTGTTCCAGAATGGTTTCGCCAACCGGGGTGACCTCCACCGAACGTTGGGTACGCTCAAAGATGGTGACACCCAGTTCCTCTTCCAGCTTCTTGATCTGGCCACTGAGGGTTGGCTGGCTGACAAAGCAGCGTTCTGCGGCCTTGCCGAAATGGCGGGTTTCAGCCACCGCAATGATGTATTTCAGGTCACGCAGGTTCATGGGCTAATGATAGGTTAAAACTATGAGTTCAGTATAAACAAACGACTTTGATTATCAACGTGACAGGATTATTCTGATAANNATTCCCGTTTCCGGCAAGGGTGTTATTGTTGGTTCGACGGATGATGGCACGACATTACGTGATGCCGTGAGTGACGTTGACAGTATTCGAAACCGTTTAAAATACTTGTGACCTTTTACTTACTAATTCAGTCGTCATCGGTATCGACCAATTCATCCCGCAAGACAACATAATCGGGCGGCGCTTCGATGCCAAGGCGCACGAGTCCTTGTCGGGCTTCAGTAATCAGGATCTGGATGTAATCACCATCAGGCGTATAAATGGTAAGTTTTTCATCAGGACGACGGGCAAGTATAAGCATGACAACCTCCTTGTTGACGAAGAGGAACGTCCATGTGAACTCACACTTCCCTGTGTTGAATTAACTATAATAAATCCTGTTGGCTAGGTATGTAAGACAATGC
>DKAX01000251.1 GCA_002450975.1 Proteobacteria bacterium UBA6915 | reverse complement strand
TGGCACAGCATTTGCACTTTTAGTTCTCACAATTTAGACATGGAGAAACACCAAATGTCTGTGAAACATAAAATGATGACCTCACTGAGCATATTACTTGCAGGTTGCCTGCTGTATTTTACACCCGTTTCTGCCTCAGACATGTCCTCCCGCATCATTCGTCTCGCGACCACCACAAGTACGGAAAATTCCGGTCTATTAAAACACCTGTTACCCCGTTTCACCGAGACGACTGGCTACAAAGTCCATGTCATTGCTGTGGGTACCGGCAAGGCTTTGCGCATGGGACGCGATGGTGATGTGGATGTGGTGATGGTGCATGCCCCCGCGGCTGAAAAAAAGTTCGTAGCAGAGGGCTTTGGCGAAAGACGCTACCCGTTGATGTATAACGATTTTGTGATCATCGGCCCGGCAAGTGACCCGGCTGGTATCAGCAAGGCAAATAGTGCCGCCGAGGCCATGAAGCGCATCGCCGACCAGCCAACCATCTTTGTTTCCCGCGGGGATGATTCCGGTACGCATAAGAAAGAAAAGAACTTGTGGAACAATGCGAAACTGGAACCCAAAGGAAGCTGGTATCGAGAGGCTGGCCAGGGCATGGGTAAGGTCATTCAGATTGCGAGTGAACTCGAAGCCTATACACTCGCAGATCGCGGCACCTGGATCGCCTATCAGAATAAAACCGCATTGCAGCTGCTGTTTCAGGGTGATCCGATCCTGCACAATCCTTACGGTGTTATCGCGGTCAATCCCAAACGCTACCCGGATGCGAATTATGCTGGTGCCCAGGCCCTGATTGCCTGGCTGACATCCGATAACGGTCAGGCATTAATTGCTGACTATAAAGTTGCAGGTTTCCAACTCTTCACACCTTCAGCCAAGGCCCCAGGGGCAGTCGCCACAGGGAAATAATTCACTAGCATGGACCGATTGTTAACAGCAACTCAACAGGCTATCGCTCTGTTGTTTAACGGTGATGCCGAATTATGGAAGATCATCGGCATCTCGTTTCAGGTCTCGAGCATGGCCATCCTGATCGCCCTCCTGCCGGCCTTACTCACGGCGTTTTTACTGTCCTATGCGCGCTTTCCCGGGCGGCGACTGTTGATATCCGTATTCAATACCTTGTTATCCGTCCCGGCGGTCGTTGTAGGTCTGACATTTTATTTATTGCTGTCACGCCAGGGGCCAATAGGCGATCTCAGATTGCTGTTCACACAATCCGCCATGGTGATTGGCCAGATTGCCCTGTGCTTTCCGATCCTGGTGGCCATGGGGCATGCCGCATTTCAATCCGCGGACAAACGTGCCTGGGAAACTGCACGTACCCTCGGTGCTAGTCCGGTTTTCGCATTAGTTACAGTCATGCGGGAAGTGCGCTTCGGCTTGCTTGCTGCATTATTGGCCGCTTACGGACGCATCATTGCCGAAGTGGGTGCGTCAATGATGCTGGGCGGCAATATCCTTTCGTATACACGTAATATCCCTACAGCGATTGCACTTGAAACCAGTAAAGGTGAATTCGCGCAAGGCATAGCTCTGGGAATTGTGTTGCTTATCCTGGCTTTCTCACTCAATGCCTCGCTGCAATATTTTCAGGGCAAGGGTCATTTTGTTACTTGAGTAATGGCATATGATGCAACTTTATTTTACTGACATTCAAAAGCGTTTTGGTAAGCGCCAGATTCTGAGCGGAACAAATCTGATAGTCAGCAGTGGACATTGCAGTCTTTTATCCGGTGCAAACGGTGCCGGCAAGTCCACCCTGTTGCGCATCTGTGCCGGCCTGGAAAAACCGGATCAGGGAAGGGTCAATATCGGTGAAGGCAATCAAGCCTGGAAACATTGTCGGCAAACGTTACAGGCTAAAACTGTTTATTTACATCAACACGCCTACATGTTTGATGGTAGCGTGATTCAGAATCTGGCCTATGCGCTACCACGTCGGATCCCTCAACTCAAACGTAAACAACTTATTAGTGAAGCTTTAGCCTGGGCAGGACTTGAATCAATCGCGACCACCTCGGCCAAAACTTTGTCGGGGGGTGAACGTCAGCGGGTCGCGATTGCCCGTGCCTGGTTACGTGCGCCAACAGTCATGTTACTTGACGAGCCTACTGCAAATATGGACCAGGATGCTCGCCTTCGAACAGTGCAACTGTTATGCAGCCTCAAGGAACAGGGTATCGCGCTGCTGGTAGCCAGTCACGAACCCAAACATTTTTACAGCCTGACAAACAGCTGGCTACATTTATCAGCAGGACGAATTGAAACTCTGGCCGCGCATGCAGAGACCACCGACAACATCATCCCTCTGGCTTTTGCACAAAAGGCTTTATGATGACAGGTCTTGATTCACAACAAATCACTGCAGTAATTCTCGCTGGCGGCATGGGCCGTCGCATGGGAGGGCAGGATAAAGGCCAACTTATCCTAAATGGACGCCCGTTAATTGAATATGTGTTGGAGGCGATTGAACCACAGGTTAAAACCATTCTGATTAATGCCAATCGGCATCAGGCTGAATATGCCCGCTATGGTTATTCAGTGATACCGGATGTATTGCAAGGCTATCAGGGTCCGCTTGCCGGTTTTGCCAGTGGTATGCGTGCAGCCACCACTCCGTACATTGTCACGTTACCCTGTGATGGTCCCTTCTCAGCGCCTGATCTGGTGGCACGTCTGGCAGCTGCATTAAAAAACATGCATGCTGACATCGCCGTAGCCCATGATGGCGAACGTCTGCAACCCGTATACGCCTTACTGCCGATAAAATTACAATCGAGCCTGGAAGATTTTCTCGCTGCCGGGGAACGCAAAATCGCTCGCTGGTATGCGCAACACAACATGGCTTTGGCAGATTTTGCTGATGTGGCAAAGACTTTTCGCAATATCAATACTCCTCAGGACCAGCAACATATGCAACAGGAAGGATACCAACATGATTGACTACCCGCTACCTGTAGTCGGTTTTTGTGCCTTTAGCGGTACTGGTAAAACTACTTTGCTGAAACGCCTGTTACCTTTACTCAAACTCAAAGGTTTACGAATTGGGATCGTTAAACATGCGCATCACCAATTTGAAATCGACCAACCTGGCAAAGACAGTTATGAATTGCGCCAGGCCGGGGCGACACAGATGTTGGTCGCTTCACACAAACGCCTGGCCTGGGTGAAAGAATTACCAGAGGAAAATCGGGAGCCCGGGTTGCAGGAAACATTGCAGGCTCTAGATGCTGATGAGCTGGATTTGGTACTGGTTGAGGGATTTAAACAGACACCGTTCCCCAAGATTGAATTACATCNNGCCCGGCATCATTGCCATCGCCACAGATACGCCGTTGGTCGATCCTGATATCCACCTGGTGCAGTTAAATCTGAATCAACCTGCAGAAATTGCTGACTTCATAATGAAAACAATTGTGCAGCCGTCCGGTACGGTGGAGATTCCACAAATCAAGAAGGGAGCCAATCATGCTCACTGATCGTGCCAGACTACAATCAACACCAAGTTGCGCCGATGATTGTGAGCCGGGCGTTCTGTCTGTGGATGAAGCCCGTCGGTATATTCTGAGCGAAATCACGCCGATTTCTGCTGCCGAGAAAGTCGCCTTACGCACAGCCCTCAACCGTGTTCTGGCCAAAGATGTGATCTCCCCCCTGAATGTACCCAGTCATACCAACTCGGCCATGGATGGTTATGCCCTTCAGGCCA
>DKAX01000058.1 GCA_002450975.1 Proteobacteria bacterium UBA6915 | reverse complement strand
TGGCGGAAAGCTCTTCGGGAATTAATTCCGGTAGGTGATGCAAGCTAATCCAGCGTTGCTGGTCGACACTGACCTCATCCAGCAACTTCAGGCGCCCCAGGATGAGATATTGGCCGATCTGAGCCGCGGGAAACGGACCCCTTACCTCCTGATTACGCTTGGTATACCACAACTGTTTTTGTATTAACCTATTCATTTATAAGTCTTTTTCTACACAACACAAGCAAATCAACAGTTTAGCTTTGAACAGCCGATATACCTTTATATCGGAACGGGCCGGAAAAACTGTCGGTCCAATCGCGGGGTCCCCTGTAACGCGCCATGTTCAGCAACGGTATCAACAATTCACACTCCCTGACCGTCACCAGTCGCGTTGCCAGCGACAGCTGGCGTCCGGGTCAGCAACTACAGGCCACAGTCAATGGGCCGGGGCGAAATGGCACCGTCTCTTTGAATATTAACGGTATGCAAGTCGAGGCCCACACAGACACCCCGGTCAAACAGGGCCAAACCCTCTCCCTGGAGGTGGTCCAGACCGGGCGCCAACCGGTACTACGCGTGCTTGGTCAGGCCCCCAGCAGCCCTGAAAACCAACTGACTGCCAACCTGCGAATTCTGCAGCAAGGCACGGCCCAACAGACCTTGAGCATGGGCGAGCGCCTGACCCTGCAAACCCTGGTCCGCACTGGTCAGGACATAGTGAATCTGACCATCAAGGGTGAATCAGCCACTGCTCAACTCCAGGGTAGGCTGCCGGCGCAAGGCCCCTACACCTTCGAGGTGGTCAAATCGGGACAGGAGACGATACTACGTCTGCTCAGTCAGAGCGCCAGCGCATCTCCCATGGCCGGCCAGGGCACAGTGAAAACGCCGGTATTGCAGATTGTCGGTGGGCAAGGAGCACTGCCGGCGTCAGCCGCAACTACGCAGAGTTTTACTGCCCAGGTAATACGCAGTCTGGGCGACACCCTGACACTGCAGGTGCAACAACAAACCCTGACTGTACGTAGTAACCTGAACATACCTGCAGGAACCTTGCTTGAGTTACAGACGGTGGCAGGTAAAATCGATCAACTGGCTCTGCTAAATCAACTCTCTCCCAAAGAGGTGCTCAACCAGACCCTGCGCCAGGTCTTGCCACAGCAGCTCCCCTTGCCACAGGTGTTGCAGCAATTAGGACAGCAACTGGGCCAACTGTCCCCGGGGCAAAACAACTCTCCGGACGCACTCACCAGCGCCTTGCGGCAATTGGTCAACAACTTGCCGCAGATGCAACAGCTGACCACGGGGACAGGATTACATCAGGCACTCTCCAATACCGGTCTGTTTCTGGAAAACAAACTGGCCCAGGCGGTAGCGACCGGAAAGGCGGTGGATATCGGCCAGGACTTAAAGGCGAGCCTGCTGCAAATACTGAACAGCCGGGTGACCAATGCAAAAACGGAAACGACGCCAGCAGCCGCTACAATGGAGCGAGAGAGTGCTGGCTTGTCAAAAGCAGTCACCGATCAAGCCTCGGGAAACAAGGCATCGGTCACCGCCAATCGGAATACCCAGGCCGCAAATGCACAAGTGCTGAACGTGGTGCGCGAAATCCAGCAACAGGCCGGCGCCGGTCTGGCGCGCATTCAACTGAGCCAAAGTAAATCCGTAGCCACGGAAGAGACGCCGCGCCCGGCCCTCGCCATTGAACTGCCGGTACGCCAAGGGGATCAGGTAGGCATCTTCAATCTGTTGATCAATCGTGATCAGGTCGATGACGAAAACGAAGGACGTTCACGCGAGTTCGTCCCGTGGTCGGTAACACTCTCCTTCGAACTGGAAATATTGGGCGCTATGCGCGCCTATATCCTGCTGATCGGTAAGCAGGTCTCGGTGACGCTGTGGGCGGAACAGGAAGAGACTGCGGCTCTTTTCAATCACCACGCCCCTACCTTGAAAGAGAACCTGGAACAGGCAGGCCTGCAGGTCAGCACCATTCAGGCCCATCAGGGGCTGCCCGAACAACTACAACATTCCGCCTGGCAGGGACGCGATTCACTTTTGGATTTGAAGGTATGAAGCAGGAAAAACCCGATCCCGTCAATCGCGCGGTTGCCTTGAAATACGATGGTAAGTCAGCCCCACGGGTTACCGCCAAGGGGGCGGGAGCACTGGCGGAACAAATCCTGGAGATTGCTCGGCAAAATGGTATTCCCCTGCACGAGGACAAGGATCTGGTCACCTTGCTGTCGCGCCTGGAACTGGGTGACGAGATCCCAGCCGCGCTCTACACGGCCATCGCCGAAGTCATTGCCTTTGCCTATATGCTTACCGGCAAGACCCTGGACGATGTGTCTCGTGCAGGTGATCAGTAAGCCTGGCGGCTCTGCCGTTCCTTGTTGATTTCTGCGGAACTGATGGCGGCCAGACCGCTCAACCACTCTACCGCCAGTTCCAAGAGATCCTCCAAGGTAACTATCCCGACCAGACCACCTTGAGCATCGACTACCGGCAGACGGCGTATACCTTTGTGACGCATGGTTTGTATGGCCTGAGACAGGTCTTCCTCCTCGTTAAGGCAGACGATATCCACACTCATGATATCGCCCACCTTGACCGAGAGAATTGGTACCTCCAGGGCCAATACCTCAACCACCAGATCGCGGTCCGTGAGAATACCCACGGGTCTGCGAATCCCCCCGGACTCTTCAAGCACCACCAGGCTGCCCACATGATACTGCCGCATCAGATTGGCTGCAGCCACCAGATCGGTCTGCGGGCTGACCACGATTACGTCACGCATACAGATCTCGGACAGTTTCATAGTGGGCCTCCTTTGCCGTGAACTCACACGGGATGGTGTTTGCCGACTATATGCAGACTACTCGCCTGCGGTCCCTGCTCGCCTTGCTCGACATGGAGTCGTACCTCGTCACCGGCGTGCAGTGTTTCCAGGTTGGCATTGATGACACTGTTTTCGTGAAAATAGATATCGCGACCGTCGTCAGTCTCGATCCATCCGTAGCCGCTCTCAGGATCTACGGCAGTCACCTTGCCGTGGGGAGGAACGTCGTGGTGTTTGACCTTGCGCTTCATCTTGTCGACACGGGCGACCAATTGATTGCGTAGTGCGTCAAAGGCGTCGCGTAATGCGACATAGACATCTTCGTGGGCATGATTCTTTTCCGCCTCACGGGTGATATAGATATTCTCCCCTGGGATGGACAATGTGATATGAACGGCAAAAATATTGCCGTTATGCTTGTGGTGGTGCTTCTCTTCGACCACAACTTTACAGCTGATGATACTTTGAAATAGTTGAGCGATTTTCTGGACTTTGGCGTGGATACGCGCCTCCAGAGCGGGTGAACTTTCAATATGCCTTAAAGTTATAGTAACGGGTACTTGCATAATCATTCTCTCCCGAGCTAGTGAAACTACAATTTCAGTGTATAAGCCTACAATCCCCCATAAATACGTACTACTACTTATCTAAAAAATGTCTTATGTACGACTCCCATCTAAGATTCCGATTGGAGAGCCATTTTCACTATATCAGAAAACGAGTGCGCCTCCAGCTTATGCATGATATTGGCGCGATGAATTTCCACCGTGCGTGTACTGATTCCCAGTTCAGCTGCCACTACCTTATTGGGTTTACCCTCCACCAATTTGTCCAGAACCTGACGTTCACGCTCGGTTAAGTGGGCAAGTTTCTCCCGAATCTGTATAGATTGCTCATCATCCGCGAACCACTTGCGGCTCTGCTCCAGGTAACTACGCACCCGCTGAAGCAACAGATCATTATTGAGAGGCTTTTCCAAAAACTCTACTGCGCCTGCCTTCATGGCCGATACCGCCATAGATACGTCGGCATAGCCAGTCATTATGATTACCGGGATATGCCGACCGCTGGTCTGGATACGTTGCAAGACCCCCAACCCGTCCAGTCCCTGCATGCGCACATCCAGCAACACGCACACCGGACAGTGAAATTCAAATTGTGGATATGCCTCGATAAAGGCCTCCCCACTGCTATACAGTTCACAGACAATCTCTTCGGCCTTAAACAACCAAGAAAGGGAATCCCGCATGGCTGCATCGTCATCAATAACGATTACCCGCGGACAATCCTGTACAGATTTCATTGCTATCACTCCCGATGACATTGAGGTAAGCTGAAATGAAAAATCGTGTATCCATTATTACGTTCATAGCCGATCTGACCGTCATGGGCCTTGATAATGGAATGACATATCGCCAGCCCCATACCCATACCTTGCTCCTTTGTGGTAACGAAGGGTTCAAACAGGTGTCCGGCAAGCTCATCGGCTATGCCCTCTCCTTGATCCAGCACTGATACGCGAACCAGATCATCAGCCATTTTTTCAACCCGCACCTGGATCATGCACTGCGCCCCTTTCCCTACTGCATCTATGGCGTTCTTGACCAGGTTCAATACGACCTGCTCTATCAATATCGGATCAACCATCACCTCGATGTCTTCTATCAACAACTGACGCTCGATCTCGATATGATGCCATTTGGCCTCCACTTCGGCCAATTGCAACGCATCAACAATTAGTGTATTGATTCCGACACAGGCACGCTTGGCCGATTGCCCGCGCGCGAACTCCTTGACGTGTTGTATCAAATCGGCGGCACGTTTGGCCTGGGCATCGATCTGCGCCAATACACGGATAATTTCAGCAGGCACGTTCGCCTGGTGATACAACAATCGGTGTGCAGCGCTGACATAGGTACTGATGGCACTTAACGGCTGATTCAACTCATGGGTGATTTCAGACACCATTTCCCCCATAAGATTGACACGCGCCACGCGCGCCGCTTCGACCAATCGTCTCTGGTCGACCTGCTCAATGACTTCCCGTCCCAGCAAGATCATTGCCCGATCTGCACAATGACTCAAACAATACCAATGCAGCATCACCTCCGGTCGTGCATGGCTGCGCCAGATCCGCATAGCCTCTGCCTGTTTCAACAAGGTTAAAATCTGTTCCTGCGGAGCTGAAATCATATCACGGGGGTAGAATAGCGTCTGAAATTTGGCCAGAGGGCCGGTCTGAAAACGAATAAAGGCAGGATTGTGATACAGAACATTACCATCGTGATCAATAATAACCACAGGCTCAGCGATATGCGCCAGCAATGCCGGAAGAGATTCTGCCAACCTGCTTGTGGAATCACCTGTCAACATAGTCCATTTACCTGAGCGAACAGTTCCCCCACTCCGACACAGTAGGTAGTATTACCTAAACTTACCCCCTTGCTAATGACAAAACAACAACAAATAATAAATCATTGGTAAAACTTAAGATTATGCTATGAACAACATCATAGAATCCGCCCATCCCACCCGTTACTGGCACCTGCTGGAAGACAGCCGGGTGCAATGCGATCTCTGCCCGCGTTACTGCAAACTCAAAGAAGGTCAACGAGGTCTCTGCTATGTGCGCGCCAATCGACAAAACAAACTGGTTCTAACCACCTACGGTCGCTCCAGTGGCTTTTGCATTGATCCCATAGAGAAAAAACCTCTCAACCACTTCCTGCCCGGTACCCCTGTATTTTCCTTCGGCACCGCCGGCTGCAATCTGGCGTGCAAATTCTGTCAGAACTGGGATATCAGCAAATCAAGGGAGATACATACCCTGGCCGACCAGGCATCACCGCAGACCATAGCCCGTGCTGCCGAACAACTTAAATGCCGCAGCGTCGCCTACACCTATAACGACCCGGTGATTTTTCACGAATATGCCATTGATGTAGCCCATGCCTGTCGGGAAAAAGGTATTCGTTCGGTGGCGGTCAGCGCCGGCTATGTTTGTGCCGAACCGCGCATCGAGTTTTATCAATACATGGATGCAGCCAACATCGACCTGAAATCCTTCAATGAGGATTTTTATTACCACCTCACCGGCGGCCATCTGCAACCAGTGCTGGACACCTTGAAATATATCAAACACGAGACCCAGGTCTGGCTGGAAATCACTACCTTGCTGATCCCTGGCCACAACGACACTGACGATGAGTTGAATCGCCTGACGCAATGGATCAGGGAGGAGCTCGGCGCCGACGTACCGCTGCACTTCAGCGCTTTTCACCCGGATTGGAAGATGCTGGATGTGCCGCCTACGCCGGCGCAGACTCTTACCCGTGCGCGGGATATCGCCTTGAAAAACGGCCTGCACTACGTCTATACCGGCAATGTCCACGATAAAAGCGGTGGCAGCACCTATTGTCACCAATGCGGACAACTCCTGATCGGTCGGGACTGGTACGTGTTGAGCGAATGGAACCTGGATACCCATGGAAAATGCAACCATTGTGGTTCCCCCTGTGCCGGAGTCTTCGAGGAACAACCAGGAAACTGGGGCGCGAAACGCCAGCCGGTCTATCTCAATCATTTTCACACCGAGCCATGACCGGCCAATGGCAGCACTTTCCACACGAGGCCGATATAGGCGTGCGAGGCTGCGGCAGCGATCTGGCCGAGGCCTTTGCACAGACTGCAACCGCCATGATGGCGGTAGTCACCAATCTGGAAACCATCGAGGACAAAATCAGCGTCCGAATTCAATGCCAGGCAAGCGATGCGGAACTGTTGTTGGTGGATTGGTTGAACGCCTTGATCTATGAAATGGCCACCCGTAATCTGATCTTCGGCTACTTCGATGTCACTATCGATTCTGATTTTCACTTAAACGCAGTCGCTTATGGCGAGGAAATTGACGTTTATCGGCACCACCCGACGGTGGAGATCAAAGGGGCCACCTATACCGCACTGCGGGTCGATCAGGAAAATCATCGCTGGTGCGCACAGACAGTCGTGGATGTATAAACATGGATACTACTCTGCTCAACCAGATTGACAATGCCTGTTGGCGGATAGAACCGTATGGACGCATGCGGGTTCCTGCCTATATCTATGCCGACCGTCAATTGATAGAAGCGATGGATCACAAGGTCTACGAACAGATTTGCAATGTCGCCACCTTGCCCGGCATCGTCAGCGGGGCTTATGCCATGCCCGACGCTCACTGGGGCTACGGCTTCCCAATTGGTGGGGTAGCGGCCTTCGATCCCGAAGACAACGGCGTTGTCTCTGCTGGCGGCGTCGGTTTTGATATCTCCTGTGGTGTACGCACCCTGACCACCGGTTTGACCCGCCTGGATATCGAGCCAATGAAAAAGGCCCTGGCAGATCGCCTGTATCAGCACATCCCCGCTGGTGTGGGTAGTACCGGCCATGTCCAACTCAATACAAAAACCATGCATGCCATGCTGTCGGGCGGCGCACGTTGGGCCGTCGAACAGGGTTGGGGAGAAGCCAGGGATCTGGAGCGCACCGAAGAGTATGGTTGTATGGCGGGGGCGAAGCCCGATCGGGTTTCCGACCATGCCAAACAACGCCAGAAAAAAGAGATGGGTACGCTGGGCTCCGGCAATCACTACCTGGAAGTTCAGGAAGTGGCCGAGATCTATCAACCTGAATTCGCCGAAATCTACGGAATACGAGTCGGCGACATCGTAGTCAGCATCCACTGTGGCTCGCGTGGCCTTGGCCATCAAATCGGCACGGAGTTTCTCAAGTCGATGCTGATAGCCGCGCGCAACTACAACATCATACTGCCCGATCGTGAGCTGGCTTGCGCCCCCATTGACTCCCCCCTGGGTCAGGACTATCTGGGCGCCATGCGCGCCGCCATCAACTGCGCCTTGGCTAACCGACAGATCATCACTCACCTGACACGAGAGGTTTTCGCCGAACTGGCCCCGACGGCCAATCTTGATTTGCTCTACGATGTTTCACACAATACCTGCAAATTGGAAGAACACACGGTCGGTGGTAAAAGTAAAAAACTCTATGTCCATAGAAAGGGGGCTACGCGCGCCTATGGTCCGGGGCACGCACACATACCGGAGCCACTGCGTTCAGCAGGACAACCGGTATTGATCGGTGGCTCCATGGGCACGGCCTCCTACATCCTGGCCGGTACCGGCCAACAAAACGAGATTGCCTTCAGCTCCGCCTGTCATGGCGCGGGCCGTGCCATGAGCCGCCATCAGGCAAGCAGACAGTGGTCAGGACGAGAGATAATCGATAATTTGGCCAAACGTGGAATTATCATTCGCAGCCCCAGTCAACGCGGTGTTGCTGAAGAGGCCCCCGGTGCCTACAAAGATGTTTCGGCTGTGGTCAATGCCGCCGATTACGCAGGACTTACCCGCAAAGTAGCAAAGCTTTTACCCGTTATTTGCATCAAAGGTTAATACCAAAATCTAAGGATCAACGCCCTTCTATTCAGCGTCAACACCAACATCAACTGCTTTTTCTGTCACTGTCGGTTCCTGTCGAGAATAATTTGATTGGGCCAACGTCTGAATCAACGAGAGCAGCTCATCCATATTGACAGGTTTTTGCATAAACCCAAAAATCCCTTGCTTGGCCGCCACTTCTGCATTCACATGTTCACTGTAACCGGTACACAATATAACGGGAAGCGTCGGCCGAATCTGTAAAAGGCGTTTAGTCAAATCCATTCCCGACAAAACCGGCATGGTTTCATCTGTAATCAGCAGATCAACCCTCTCGGGGGCCGATTCAAACTCGGCAATAGCTTGTAGAGGATGGTGACAGGTGCTTACACTGGCACCATAAATTTCCAGGAACTCCTTAAGCAGCGCGGCAATCGACGGTTCATCATCAACAACCAAGATATTCAATCCTGCCAGATCATACTCAGTCGCCACTGGATATAGGTCATGTGTCTCATGAACACCGTCCGTTGACGCTTCTACAGATTGTGCACCAGCAACCGGAAAAAGAATTTGAAAACAAACCCCGGAATTGTCATTTGTATTGATCAGAATATGCCCGTTGGCCGCATGGACAACGCCATGAACCACTGACAAGCCCATACCAGAACCTTTGTTCATCTCTTTGGTGGTAAAAAATGGATCAAATATATGGGGCAGAATCTGCGTGGAAATTCCCCGCCCGCTGTCACTAACCGAGATGGACACATAGTCTCCAGCAAAGGAATGATGACATGCTCCGCATTCATCAGAAATCAACCTGCGCTCGAGGCGAACATCAATATTGCCATACTCTCCTACCGCATCACGCGCATTGACAATCAAATTCAACAATACCTGATGCAGGTGTACAGGCTGTATTTTCACCTTGAGATCGCAGTCCAACAATTGTTTTTTCAATTCGATCGTACTGGGTATGGAAGCTCGCATCATTTGCACTACTTCTTTTATGATTGACTCGACCAGAATTTCCGGTGCGTCGGTTACTGCAGTTTCAGCGGGCGCACGGCTGAACAAAAGCATCTGGGAAATCAACTCTTTGGCTCTGGAACCGGCATTCGCTATCTCAGAAGTTACCCGCTCGATTTGTTGCATGGTTGTGGAACCGACACTATCTCCGGCCGACCTTCTCAAAACCTGTGCATTTCCAAGAATAATGCCCAAAACATTGTTAAAGTCATGAGCTATCCCACCGGCCAAATGCCCTATTGCTTCCATCTTCTGCGCCTGTAGCAACTGCGCATGCAGTTTGGCACGTTCAGACTCAATCTTTTTACGTTCAGTAACATCCTGAACAACGCCGAACAAGGAATACGGATTTCCTTTGCCATCTTTCTTCAGCGCGCTATAGCCTGTGACGTAACATATTTCGCCGTTTGGGCGTATAATCCTGAACTCCAGCTCATGCAACTGAATGCCAGCTATACATTTATCGATCCAGGCATACATCGTGGCTCGGTCGTCCGGATGGACACTCCGTATAAAGGTTTCGAAAGTAGGACTACTGCCAATATCTTTGATTCCAAATATTAGAAATGTCTCCTCACTCCAGGTAACACAATCTGTCTGAATGTTCCACTCCCAACTGCCTATACGTGCGATGCGTTGCGTCTCTGTCAACATACGCTGCTTGTCAAGCAGCGCCTGCTCCGTCGTCATACGCTCAGTAATATCGCGCGCCGATGCGTAAACTAATGGTTGACCGGCAATACGAAACCCCCGCGCATAAATTTCAACCCAGAATTCCCGGCCATCACGGTGGTGGTGGATTGTTTTNNTAAAAACGTGTCACTTGCCTCAATCAGGGTACCCGCCTCGTCCAGTATATGGATTCCATCACTGGCGGTTTTTAAAATAGCCCTGAGCCTAGCCTCGTTGCGCGACAAGGACTCTACAACCTGCGTATACTCGGTTATATCCTCGCTAATCCCCGCTATCGTTTTAGATTCCCCCTCTTCATCACTGACTACAAATGTCTGCGTTCGAATACGTCGAACTCGGCCATTAGAATTCATGATTCTGAAGTAACTAACGGCATCCCCTCTACCCCTTCTGGCCAAATTGGCCAAGGCACCTGGCAAGTCTTCCGGTAGAATCGCTTTTTGCCAATCCTCGGAATCGAACATCAGATCCTGACAACGACGCCCCCAAATCTTTTCGTAGGCGGAACTGACAAATAAAACGTTACCGGTATCGGCGGATTTTATCCAAAACACCTGGGGTAAGTTGTTGGTAAGCAATTGCATCAGGTTCTGAGTCCTGGCAAGCATGGCATAAGGCAATTTCACTCCGCCTGCCACCAGAGTAAGATACAAAAAAGCGTATGAAATAACCTTGTAGACATGGCCCAAAACATTAAAAATATCCGCCTGATGGGAATACAACGTAAAACATAATTCACTGAGTATCGTGATCCACAGTGCAACACTCAGTGCCACAGAATCGTAGTCAAAATTCCTGCTACGGCTTCGCCACGCCATGACAAGAGCAACGGTGACCAGGGCGATCAATACCCACTCCATGACCACTTTTAGAGTCGTCAAGCCCTTTCCCGCAACAAAAAAAACCGGCAACCAATCCTGGTGGCCAAGCACCAACCAGCAAACCGCCACCGTATACAGGAGCGCTCCAAGAAAGAGTAAGCGATGAGTGCCCGCCGAGATCTTTTTTCCTGGTGGGATCAAAATCAGGGCCAACAAAGCCACGACCGCCAGGTAACGAGCAGCAAACCAGAAATAGATTCCTTTCCCACCTCCGGATGGCGTGAACCAGTCAGGCATCCCCGCAAATGAGAGGATATGGGCGGAATCCAGCAAGGCCACACCGAGAAACAATACTGCCAGCACTGTCAAACCAGCGCCTTCTTGAACGACCCGTCCATGCCAGCCAATTGCGAAAATTGTCGTCGCCACCGCAACGGCAAAGACCTCCAACAAAGTATGTAGAGGTGTATAGGCCTTTAGACCGACTCCTACCGGCGTAAATGGTCCAATCCATATCACCAAGAATACCAGAGTGCATATGCCAATAATCCATGCACCCAAAACCGGAGACATTTTTTGAAAATACCGTTGGTCAAGCCTACTATTCATAGCTGACACATGTTATTGAGAAAAAGCGCATGCCCCTCGACCTCACGTTACATATTCATGTAGTTGCAAACAGTCAGACCAGAAAAGACAATACAGGATAGCCGATCGTATGAAACAGACAACATTGATAATTTACCCGTTAGGCTTGGTGCTCATATCAACAACACGGGTAACATGTTGATAACCAGCTGTCAATTACTCAACAGTTCGAATACCGAAAACCGATTTGGATACTTTATATCCCAGGTTCTGCAATCGTTCGGTCAACCTGGATAAACTCGATTGGTGCACCATTATCTTCGATAAAAGCCACCAACACCCCCGGGCTAGGACAATTTGGTTGAATGATAACCTGCTTATCTTCAATGGCCTTTGCCAAATCCTCCACCTCAAACGCTACGTGAGGCATAGTTTTGACAATCTCAGGAAAATCGGCCTGTTCCTCGTAGCGCACCCATTCGATACCGTAGGGGGATCTTCCATAGCCGCTGACATACATTTTCAAATGCGGCAGATAACGCTCGTCAGGTAACTTGTTTTTGGTAGGAATACCCAGATGATGATATTTCAAATCCCCTCCCCCATAAAAATATCTGAAATAATTTTCTTATGGTAACCCTCCAATCGGCCTTATTCCAACAGAATTTTTTATCCTTATCACTCTAGAAAACAAAAAAACACCCCGCAATGGCGGGGNNCATTTCTAGAGGAACTATGTTCCCTGTAGCTCACCGCCGATGACAGCCGGTGCTGCATCCACTACCGGTTCCTCGCCAATATCCACCTGTTTATCGACTTCAGTAGGTAAAATAATCTTGTCGGCATCACCGAAATTGATGGCTGAACAGGCAGAGTTGTCTACCGGTGTCATGCGTTGCTCAATTTCAATCGGTTTAACTACAAACTCACTGCCTGTTGGCCCCGCCAATGTCCCGGCCTTGATGGTAAACGCGGGCTGGCCGCCACCAAACTCATCAGCCGCGCCAAACTCCCAGGGAATTCCCCAAAAATCACCATGGCCTCCATAGTTCAACATGACTGTACGTCCATTGTGCGTATCACGTCCATTGGCATCAGCAGCCGTCGTATGCTCATAACTAAACTGTATGGGCTTCTCAAACTTGACCACCGTCCCCGTGGCTTGATTTTTCACCATGATCAATCTGTTCCAATTATTGGGACCGGTTTCCCAACGATAAGAGACATCTACCTTAACCGGATCATAGACGTCCCAGGGATTTGTCATATTGGCCATCACTGCTCCTGTGACCATTTCACCGGATTGAATGCCCCACTGAAATTCCGATGCACTCAAATCCACGCCTGTGCCAAAAACCACCGCTGCGCCGGCGTATTTCAGTGTCATATCCGTGCGACTAATCGTGAATTGGTAGGAAGGGGTCTTGTTGGTTTGATCATTCATATAGACCCCATTCCAGGACGTACCAGTGATAGGCGCGGGCAGACAACGCTCCCAACAGTTCAAGGTTACCGCTGCATCACTGTTGTTAAACAATGGGTCTGTCGGCACCACGAATTCCTCGGCATACAAAGTGGCGAAATCATTTGGGTGTGTATACACCAAACCGCCACCCAGAGATTCTGACCACAACCACAGTGTTTCACCCGTATTCAACGCCAGAGCAACTGGATTTATTGGTGTAACATTCGGTCCATATTCGCCCCATCCGTCAACACGAGCCACCGCCTCGAACTGAGTACCAGTAACGTTGTACTTGATGTAGTACTCAGCCCACGTGCCGGTAGACTCCGGATCGCCCCAGTAACTGAACTTTTCCTTGGCCAGCTTGGTCAGGAGAATCTTTCCGGCAGTGCGCTTGATCAATTTCCCTGGGGCGCTTTGCAGGGTATATTGTTCAGGTTCTGCGTCCTTCTCTTCCGGCCAAAATGACTGCTTGGTAATCGTCACGCCGGTCAAATCCGAATCCCCCTCGGCCCATACCCCCCAGTAGCTGGCATATCCATAGTGCTCCATGTTTTCCAGGGTGTAGGTAAAAGGAAATCCGGAATTAATTTTGACACGTTCGCCCGCAGTAACCTGACGTCCATTGAAGCTGCCGTCTGCGGCGTGATAAAGGTCGTAGCGCCAGGCATTAAGATTAAAACTGTCTCGACTATAGCAGGAAGCAGGATCTGCATCCTGTGCGCGCAAAAAATGCGTCTCATCATAGACCAGTTTGAACGACTGCTCCCATGTATCGAGCGTACCACCTTGTACCGCATCGCCCCCCATACCTGACATGGTCATGCGCGTCTGTCCCGCTCCTGCGGTACCATCCTTGTTCATAATGATACTTGCGGCATTACTGAAAGCGAATCCCATGCTACTATCGGTGTCACTGACCCCCATATAGAGGCTAAGCGCGATCTGGCCGTTTTCCGCCTTAACCGTTTTTAACGTACCACTCATACCTGGCATCCCTTCCGGCATTTTGGAGGTAAAGTTCAGCTTAAAACGACCATAGGGGTTTTCATCGTTGGCGGCCTCGCTGATTATCACTTCGGCAAGAATGGTCTGCTCCATATCCATTTCGCCGGTATTGTGTATCCATAACTTCACTTTTTGCGGTTCATCCCCAACACGTTTGGAAACAACTGTCCATTTTTCATAACTTGCACTGTGTCCACTGGATGAGGACTGACTTGTCCCGCCACCACCGGCACCAGAAGAACCTCCAGCGCCGCCGCCAATCTTGGAACCCCCATCATCACACAGAGAGGTGTCAACCAGGGCAATATACGGCCCCTGGTTGACCATCTGATCAGCGCGCGTCTGCTCCATAGCGCAAAGAATACTATTTATCTCATCAAAGGGTTGTATGGCTGGATCAAACACGTAGACAAAGGTGCGATCTTTGCTGTAATCGGTCTCTGGATCATTAAAGGCCTGTGCGATAAATCCGTAGTTCAGGCGCAGACCACGTGCTGCTGAGGTTGAGCCTGCGCTGTCATCCTTGGCGGCAATTACACTCAAGGTACTGGGCATAGCCAGGCCCTGGTCATTCTCTTTGGCCTCATCTTGTGGTGTACAACCATTACAACCACTGAACAGACTTCCGGTAAATAAACACAAAGCAAGTATTTTCAAACGCATAGCGCTAAAGTCCTCTGTCGACCATGCAAAATTGTCAATTTTTGTGTGCATTTGGTAAATTGGTATGCACTGTCAACAGAGCGGCCGAAAAACGATTGTTCTTTATAGTTCCGCCCCTTCCGTATCATTTTTTTCCAGCCAGGCAATTCTTATATAAATCTGCATGTTGCCATTCACCTAAGGGAAAAGTATTCTCGATTTCAGCAATTGATCTCTGTTTTCAACATAAATCACCCAATATATTGTACGTTTTACAAGAAGCTCTCGTTATGCAAATCGACCTGCTGACCGACCATCCAAATTACATCGATACACTCGCCCCCTGGCTGCTGGCCTATTGGCGACCTTTTTTACCGGAAGACACCCTGGAAATGCGTATCGATAAACTGGTCAGGCACTGCAACCGCGATACCATGCCACTAGCTTTGGTCGCACACGATGGCGATCATGTATTTGGTACTGCGGCATTGCGTACCTGTGATCTACCAGGTTATGAACGCTTAACCCCGTGGTTGGGCGGGGTGTTCGTAGGCGAAACATTTCGGGGACGCGGTATAGGCGCTAAGCTTTGTCAGGCTATTGAGGCCATTACGCGTACTCGTTTTCACCTTGAGGAGATCTATCTTTTCACCCTGGACAAGACACAGTGGTATAGCAATCTTGGCTGGTCGGCCTATCTATCCTGTGAATGGGAAGGTCAACCGGGAACCATTATGAAGAAATCACTGACTCCGCCCTGAAAAATTAAAACAAACATATTCTCAATCTGCATCAACTGAAATTATACGTTCTTGTTCGAACGTAAATATGGCGACTAGCGTGGAAACCTTGTCCAGATGCCCAACCCCAGGCGCAAACAGGTCGCATAGCTAACGGTCACCATAGCCTTCAATGCCAATTTCTGTCTAAGTGCGTGAACCAAACCACTATCGGAGACATATTCCGTTTTATCGTCTCCCGTATCGACGGACAATTCCTGCTAGAAATAAGATTCCGACGCCAAGTACAGCTTGGCCATAAACTTTAACTTGAAGGTCGGCACCTGTACCGAATTAACTTCGTCTAGGTACAACGTTCTACGTATACCCAACCCCTATTCCACACGCGACTCAAAAAATTTACAGTGGGGAAAGGTGCCATTGCACTCAGAGTGCTAGTATGTCGTTCACACTGGGTACCGCTAGCCGTTACAATGGTACAAAAAACGTTACACCACCCTACCCTGAATCAACGTCCAACAAGCATAGTTGAGCTGGGTATGGGTATTTCCACTGGTGTGCATCAATCCCACTCGGCACTGCCTTTGAAACTCGGTAGACTATCCTGCCCAGAGGCTGGACTACTGGCAACCCAAGCCGTAAACATAATCAGCACACCAACTCATGCGTTTTACACGCTCATCGTCTAGCCATCAAACACACCACGCTAAATCTTTCGCAGTGCCTTCCATGAACACATGATCCACAGGTAATTTACCGCGACAACCCGCCAGAACTTTAATATGATGTAGTTAAGGGACTTCAGAAAGCCCGTCGTATACTCAGCGAACAAGGAGGTTGAGTGAAAACGGTTCGCCAATACATTACCGGTATTGTCATCTATTCCCTATCGATGGTTTGCCAGTCGGCAACCGAAGATATGGAGAGGGGGGGATATCTACGCGATTTCCCGCTGGCCCTTGGGCCGCGTTATGAACTCCAGGTCTATGCAACAGCAGGCGTGACATTGAACAGCATGGCTGCGCATACTTATTTCCAGGCAATCGACCCTCTCGTGCCTGCAAAACTCCAAAATTTTGTTCAGCCCGTCTGGTCCATATTCTGGACCTTTAACTTCACCATGTGGCCTCACGATTTTGGACATTGGGCTCGAGCCAATCAGGCCGGGGGAGACTTTCGCATTAACACTTACCGTTTTCCCTTTCCTATTTCGGAAATGATACAACCGGTAGAGGCATCACAAGCTGAGCGTACCTTAATGTCCTCCGGTGGTTTTGAAATTAATGCATTGATGCGTCGCGATGTCGAGTATCGCTTTTACGAAAATGGCTATGGCTATGCCGACGAACTAATCCATGCCTTTATTCAGACAATCATGTTTCCCATGTATGGATTCCTGATCGCGCCTGCAGATCCCTATGATCCAAAGACTTGGACTGACACCTACGGTGATCCGGTGGAATACACGCTGCACATCTATAAACACTACACCGGCCGCGAAGCCATCAGGGAAAACGGCGATGTAGATCAGACACTGGTGGATCTCTATAACGAAACTCTGCTGGCCAACACAGTGTGGACCTTGCTGGACCCCATGCTCTACCAGGGCGCTGCCGCCTTTGGTGTGGATAGTCGTAAGGAACAGGGTCGGGTATATCCATGGCGTCTGGGAAATGAGGACTTTTCCTGGAGTTACAGCACCCGTTTTAATCCGTCCCCTCTTGGTTATGAACTCTATTTCATCAACCACCTAAAGTTGCACCAATACCTCTATTTTGTCGAATTTCGTTGGGGACGTCCTTTCCAAAACTTGGGAGTTGGTTTGCGCACCCCCAACCTGTGGCAGTCAAACTCATGGCGACTAGGAGCTGCAGTCGACTGGTGGGATCAGGATATTTTTGGCAGAGGTGGCGCTGTATCAATACAACCTCGCTGGCATATCGGTCAGCGCCTTGATTTAGCTTTTGATGCCAGTTGGAAAGACGATGGCTATCTCATCGGCCGACGCCTGGACAAAGATTTTACCACGCTAGCTTATATAATATTTTCCTATTGACTGACAAACAAAAACCCTGTGTAGAAATCCCACACAGGGTTTTGTATACAATCGAATTATATTAGAAGCTGATATTGATCCCAATGTAATTGTTATGTGCTACTGCACCAAACGAGGTTACAATATTGGTCGTCATCCAGCCCTTGCGCATTGACTTAGGCAGAGCATCAACGATCAGATAGTTCAATAACGCAGTCCCGATAAAATAATTGTTCACCTGTCCTGTGCTGGGATAAGGCCCCAATGCAGGATTCATTTCATAATAGTTAGGGTCAACGGAAATGGTCCGGGTCTGTCCCCAATCGACAATATGAACAGCCAACCAGCTGGCGAACAATGTTTTTTCTCCGCCGTCCCACTCCTGACTAGCCTGTGCCTGTTGCAGACTGATCAGTACGAAAGTAAACATAGCTAATACAACTTTTTTCATTTTGACCTACACACCGCAAGAATTTAATCCTTGCCTCTCTTAACGGGTGATCAGGTCAAAATCTGAAGTCTGTTATAGTATGGCTGTGAATTGGCTCTCAAGAAAAAGGGCCAATTCACTCGTCAAATCACAGGTATTTTGCGATGGATTTGGCTGATTTCCACTTGATAAATTCAAACACCGGACTAGCAATGGCCAATTCAAACCTATACAGCGAAGAGTTCCCCCTTGATGAATCAATAAGTTACTTAAATCATGCCGCCGTTGCTCCCTGGCCCAATCGCAGCCGCCTGGCGGTCACGCGATTCGCCGAAGAGAATATGCGCCAGGGATCAACGCACTATAGGCATTGGATGGCGGTAGAAGGGCGGCTCAGGGAGCAGATACAGACACTGATCAACGCCCCCGCATGCGACGATATCGCCCTATTGAAAAACACCTCGGAGGCCTTGTCTGTGGTGGCCTATGGCTTGCCCTGGAAAAAGGGTGACACCATCGTCACCAGTGATGAAGAGTTCCCGTCAAATCGCATCGTCTGGCAATCCCTTGCCGATCAGGGAGTCAAACTGAAGGAGGTCAGCTTGCACGACTGCGATGATCCCGAGCAGGCAATAATCAATGCGCTGGATACCAGCACCCGCCTCGTCACACTCAGCTCCATTCAATATGCCAGTGGCATGCGTTTGGATCTACAACGCATAGGCCAAGCTTGTCGTCAAAGGGCAATCTTGTTTTGCGTGGATGCCATTCAAAGCATTGGCGCCGTAAATCTGGACGTTCAAGCCTGCCATGCCGATTTCGTCATGGCCGATGCTCATAAATGGATGCTTGGACCGGAAGGTATCGCCCTATTCTATTCCACACCGGAGGCCCGTGATCGCCTGAAATTGAAGCAATATGGCTGGCACATGGTGGAAAACCACTTAGACTTCAATGCACGTGCATGGGAAATCGCACACAGTGCACGACGTTTCGAATGCGGCAGCCCCAACATGCTAGGCATACATGCACTACATGCCAGCCTGTCATTGTTGCTGGAAATTGGCACCACGGATATCGAAGAACGAGTCTTGGCCAATGTCCGTTTTCTGCAACAAGCGTTAGGTGAAATCCCCGGCATCCGTGTTATCAGCAATACCACACCGGGCCGCTTTGGCGGAATAGTGACATTCTCGACAAGTGACAGGATGGATAACGAAACCCTGTTTCACTTTCTCAGTGACCACAATATTCTTTGTGCACCGCGCGGTGGAGGTATTCGTTTTTCCCCGCACTTCTATACTGCCAAACGTCAGATGCAACGTGCAGTACAAACAGTCGCCACCTTCATGGATAAATAGGAAGCCGGCGGATACTTTTGCACCCGCCGGCAAGTTTCCCATGCAAAAAAACACGCATCCTAAAAAGTCGTGGCTATCCCATTGGCAGAAATGGGGTCGAATACTCGCACAACAGCCGTACTACTAGCTGTCATAGAACCATTGCTGGCTGATACGGTAACCAGATAAACCCCGGCACTGGCGTAGGCATGGCTAGGGGCAATTCCATCCCCCATCGTGCCATCGCCGAAAATCCAACTCCAGGTCAGGGGTATACCGATGTACTGACTAGTCACCACCGCCTGGAATTGTATCGCCACCCCGGTATCGCCAATATACTGGCCACCCGCGTCAATTTGTAGAGTTCCCCCACTCGAAACCTGTAGCCAATTGGTGGTAGAAATATGACAAGTGGAACAATCCTGAGTGGTGGGTAGATGACCCGATGGTTTGCCGACCACCCCGCTGTATTCGCCGCTATGACAATTGGTGCAATTACCGTTAACTCCGGCATGATTGTATGCCACAACCAACCAACTGGTCGTACTATCATGGCAAGTCTCACAGGTTTGGGTACTGGGCAAATGGGTCAAGCCTTTGTCATTTACATGGCAGAAAAAACATCCATTAACAATTCCTGCATGATCAAAAGTTAGCCTCACTGTTACGGAAAGCTCAGGTGATGGGTCGCTTTCTCCAAAACCGTTAATTGCAGTAACAACATAATAATAGGTCTGCCCATCAACAACTCCATTGTGTACAAAACTGTTGCTTACGCTACTTCCCAACAGATTATCCGCAATGACGCTAACACCCGGTTGGGTTGTCCCATAGACATTGTATTCAACAGCACCTTCGATCTGCGGCCAGGCAAGCACAACATTAAAGTTGCTTATGGCTGCTGTGGGTATAGACGGTGCGTAGGGTACCGGACCTTTGGCTATACCGCGGATCTCAACATCCACCTTATCGCCAGCATTGACAACCAGCCCAGCCCCCTCACAACTCCAGGCCTGGGCATCAGGCCTAATAAAAACCGATTGACCGGTATTGCGATTTTTGCACTTGACTCGATCAATGTTTTTAAACCCGCCCACACCTCCGATAGGCTCTGCTGCCTGTACCCCCGTCAAGAAAAACACCCCCGCCAACAGACTAACAATGTTTTTTCGTTTTATTGCCATGTCATCCTCCATTGTGGATTCGTTGTTATGCGCGCATACACATAACATCCTGAAGGCACCATGACATTAAACTGGGTTTATATTGATCGAAAAAGGACAAAACATACAACATTCTACTGATGTATATTTTAATTGAATATTCTGCGTTTGCTGCAATGGGGATTGGTGTAACAAAGTCATTACAAAATGAGCAAAGAAGAAACTCTTTTCACGGCGAGAAACACCACATCACCCGACTCTTCGATCTGCGAAGAGCTACTTCGTTGCATCCAACTCAAACAGATTGAAAAAATTCTCCGTGGTCTGCTCGGCGATCGCCTGCCAGGAGGTATTGCGCAACTCTGCGATATGCTCGGCCACATAGCGTACATAGGCGGGCTGATTGCTCTTGCCACGATAGGGTACCGGTGCCAGGTAAGGTGAATCGGTCTCCACCAGCATGCGCTCTATGGGCATACGTCTGGCCACATCTTTGATCTGCTCGGCGGTCTTGAAGGTAACAATACCCGAAAAGGAGATCATAAAATTCAAATCCAGCGCCCGCTGTGCCACTGCCCAATCCTCGACAAAGCAGTGCATTATACCGCCAACCTCGCCGGCATTCTCTTCAGCCATGATACGCAGGGTGTCTTCCGTTGCATCGCGCATATGGATGATCAAAGGCTTGCCAGTCTGTTTTGCCGCTGCAATATGGCGCCGGAAGCGCTCATGTTGCCAGGTCATATCACCTTTATTGTAGTAATAATCCAGACCAGTCTCGCCAATGGCAATCACGCCAGAGTCCATCGACAGGTCAACGAGTTCCTCTACCGAGGGTTCGTGTCCCTCTGTTTCATTAGGGTGAACGCCAACGGAGGTGAACACATTATCAAAAGGCGCCACCTGGTCGCGCATGGTCGGCAGGTTTTCCATATTGATAGAGACGCACAACAGATGGCCGACGCCTGCCTCGCGGGCGTGATCCAGAGCCTGACCCAGGTCACCGTTAAAAGGCTCCAGGTTCAGACGGTCCAGGTGGCAATGGGAATCGACTAGCGGTGTAGCGTTCATGATCAATACAACTACTGTTATGTTACATCGTGTGGGTGGGTCGTTCCGACTTGAGCATACCGGCCAGATAGGTNNACACCAATTCCAGCAGGGTGATCGCTTTGTGCACCGCGTGGGGTAATCCAGACCACACGCCCGGCCACGGGCAGTTTGTCCGGCTCATTCAACAGGGTCAGGGTAATCAGAATTTCATCGCCAATGGCATATTGGCGCTGGGTCGGGATAAACAGGCCACCGTTACTGACGAAGGGCATGTAGGAGGCATACAGAGCATCCCGGTCATTAATGGCCAGCGAGAGAATCTTGCCGCTGGACGGTTTCTTGTTCAGATCCAGATAACTTTTTTCCATAACACCCCCTAATTCTTGCGTTCGTGGAACAGGCGACACCAGCCGACCAGGACGCCCTCCAGCATCAACTCGTCATTGACTGCGCTGTCTGCCAGACGAATGGCATCGCGTACATAGTCCCAGTAACCGTATAAACCCTTTAAGTCTAACCGCTCCGACAACATCGGCAAGTTTTTTACGGCTTCACCGGTAAACCGGGGTGCGCAGGAGCCGCCACCCGCCCCCAGATAACGAATCAAATCGGCCAGCCAGCGTCCCAACCAATCCAGTACCCGGGCGCACCCCAGATCCTTGCGCCACTGAGCGGCGATCTGTACGGGATTACCTTTGCCTAGCGCCAAGGTCTGCAAATCATCCAGTAATCGTGTGCTGTAATCCAGCCCCCCTTGTTGCACCCTCTGCATGGCGACCAAAGGGGCTCCCCCCACCAGATCCAGCGCCCGGACCCATTGATCTTCAGGACAATCCGGTAGTTGCGCCTTTAGCCAGGCCAGAGCCACAGATCGCTCCGGCATTTGCAGTGGTACCGCCTGACACCGGCTGCGAATAGTCGCCGGCAGACGTGCCGGTGCGTCGGAAATCAAAATCAAATGGGTAAACGGAGCAGGCTCTTCCAGGGTCTTGAGCAGGGCATTGGCCGACTCCACGGTCATGCGATCGGCCGGTTCAACCACGACCACCTTGCTACCAACCTCATATTGGCGGGAGATATAGACATAGCGGACCAGTTCACGCACCTGATCAATACGGATGGTCTTGCCCTCCTCCAGAGGTTGCAGCCAACGGAAATCGGGGTGAGTGCCAGCCAGAAACAGGCTGCAGGTGGAACAGTGACCGCAGGCCTGTCCCTGCTCATCAGGCTCCCGGCACAGCAGACTCTGACTAAGGGCTCGGGCAAACACACTTTTGCCCACGCCGCGCGGGCCGGTCAACAACAAGGCATGGTGAAGACGCCCCTGGCGTCGGGCCGTCCACAAGCTATCCCAGGCGGATCGGTGCCAGTGCGTGACTGCTTCAAGCATGGAACACCCCGTCCAGAACCTGCCGTAGCTGCCCTTGAACGGCCTCCAGTGGCTGTGCGGCGTCGATAACCCGGTACCGCCGAGGTTCGCGTCGCGCCTGCTCGAGATAGGCCTGGCGCACCCGCAGAAAAAACTCTTGCGCTTCCCGTTCGAAGCGATCTGGAGCGCTGCGCTGACCGGCCCTGGCCAGTCCGACATCTACCGGCAGATCCAACAACAGGGTCAGATCGGGACGCAATCCCCCTTGAACCCACTCCTCCAGAGCTGCAATACGTTCCATGTCGACGCCACGGCCACCTCCCTGATAGGCATAGGTGGCGTCGGTAAATCGGTCACATAACACGGTCTTGCCCTCGGCCAGCGCAGGTTTGATAACCTGGGCAATATGTTGGGCACGGGCGGCAAACATCAGCAATAGCTCCGTATCCACCGCCATGGCATTCTGCCGGTGGTCCAGCAGGATCTCCCGGATCTGCTCGCCCAGCGGCGTGCCACCCGGTTCACGGGTGTCAACCACCGAATGGCCATTTTCCTGGAGATATTGACGGATGAAGGCCAGGTTGGTGCTTTTACCTACACCTTCCCCGCCCTCGACGGTAATAAACATGGCAACCTTATACTGCGTTTTCAGGGACTGGATGAAAAGGGACGTTTGCGTCCTTTAAGCTGGTATTTAACCACAGCCCGGTTATGTTCCTCCAGTGTTGCGGAGAAATGGTGACTACCATCGCCGCGGGCAACGAAATAGATGGCCTCGGAATCATCTGGATGGAGGGCCGCATAGATCGCGTCCCGTCCGGGCATGGCAATGGGTGTAGGTGGCAGCCCTTTATGCACGTATGTGTTGTATGGTGTATCCCGGGTCAGATCCGCACGGCGGATATTACCGTCAAAATTGGCCCCCAATCCATAGATAACAGTCGGATCGGTCTGTAGGCGCATGCCTTTTTCCAGACGACGCACAAACACGCCGGCAATGGCCTGGCGCTCGCTGGGCAAACCGGTCTCCTTCTCAACAATAGAAGCCATCACTAAGGCTTGATACGGTTGCTCATAGGGCAGATCTCCATCGCGGTCCACCCAGAGCATGGCCAGGTTTTTATCCATGGCCTCGTAGGCCCGTCTAAAAAAGGCTACGTCGCTCAACCCCCTGGGAAAGTGATAGGTATCGGGGAAAAAACGCCCCTCCGGGTGTTGTCCCGGCAGTCCCAGCTTTTCCATCAAATTGGTCTCATCGACCCCTTGCAGGGTGTGCCCCAGCTGAGGATGGGCCTTGACCGCATCCAATACCTGACGAATATTCCAGCCTTCGACCAGGGTTAAGGAGTATTGGAGCACCTTGCCTTCAACAATCTTGTCTAACAGTTGTAGGTGTGTCGTACCGGGAACCACGGCATATTCGCCAACCTGAATCTTGTCCGCCCGTCTTTGTATGCGCGCCAGCCAATAGAGTTTGCTGGCACTGTCGATAATCCCATCCTGTTCCAGTTTCCGACCGAGCTTGCGCAGGTGCGATCCCGACTCGATGACAAAGTGACTCTCGCTATCTATGGGTATTGGCGATGCACCAAATACTCCCAGCTCCAACCAGAGCCAGCCCAGTGCAATGACGGCCAGTACAGCACTGGCTCCGACAATTCTAATTGATTTGTTCTTTACACCCATACCGCTGTTACAGGTTTTAGTCCTTGTTGCATGCCTTTACCGACACTGGTTTCAGTGTAGGAGATATCTTCAAATCTGACCACCGGTACCACACCAATCACCGCATTGGTTAAAAACAGTTCGTCGGTCGAGCGCAATTCTTCGACGGTCACATCAGTAATGCGTGTAGCTATTCCTTGTTGTCTCGCCTGCTGCAACACAGCCTCGCGCATGACGCCGGCCACTCCACAGTATTGTAAATCCGGTGTAATCAACTCTCCCTGCTTCACCAGAAACAGATTGGACATGGTCGCCTCGATCACCAATCCCTGTTGATTACAGACAACCCCCTCAAATATCGCCGGATCCCGCCACTCACTGCGGGCCAGGACCTGTTCCAGACGATTAAGGTGCTTGATCCCCGCCAGTTGCGCATTGCTGCCAAGGCGGGTGTGACACAGTCTGATAGCAACCCCCGATTGCCAGATCGCCGATGGGTAGTCAGGCCAGGGGTAGAGGATAACGATACGCGTTGGTTGTGTGGCACCGTCGCTGCGATAGCCTCGGCCACCGCTACCGCGTGTGATCATCACCTTGACCACTGCCCGAGTCTTTTCTCTGGCTAAACTGGCTATTTCAGCTAACAGTATTTGCTCATCGGGGGGAAGAATAGACAATCGCCGACATCCTTCCAACAGGCGTTGAATATGCAGTGACCACAACAGAGGTTCACCATTACGAATAGCAATGGTTTCAAACAGGCCGTCACCATAGTGCAAACCGCGGTCCGTCACCGGCAAGCGATTAGTTTCCACACCATTAACCAGAACGCGTTCCACTACGTCCCCCCCAGTGCACGTAACAAGCCTTTAGCCTTGTGCCGGGTCTCCTGCAGCTCTTTTTCCGCCACCGAATCGGCAACAATGCCGGCACCGGTACGCAAGCTCAGGGTACCATTGCGCAAAGTCAGGGTACGAATCAGGATATTCAGATCCATGGAGCCATCCCTATTGAGATAACCCAGGGAGCCGGTATAAGCGCCGCGTGCACACTGTTCCAACTCGGCAATGATCTGCATGCACCGTACCTTGGGACAGCCAGTGATAGTCCCGCCGGGGAAGACAGCGGCAATCACCTCCCCCGGTGTCACCCCATTGCGTAGACGTCCACAGACATTGGATACAATATGATGGACGTGTGCATAGCTCTCCAGCACCATCAGCTCATTGACATGTACGCTGCCCGGAATGCAAACACGTCCCAGATCATTGCGCTCCAGATCGATCAACATCACATGTTCAGCCTGCTCCTTGGGGTGCTGCAACAGTGCCTGCTGCAATGCTTGATCCTGTTCCGGGGTTTCACCACGCGGATGGGTACCGGCGATAGGGCGTGTCTGCACCAGCCCATCGCGTACTTCTATTAATCGCTCGGGGGAAGAACTGACGATTGCCATGTCAGCATACTGTGCCAGCGCAGCAAACGGCGCCGGATTTGCCCGGCAAAGTGACTGATAGAGATCGACTGGACAACCTGTGTAATCCCCCTGCCAGCGACGTGACAGATTGACCTGGAATACATCACCATCATGGATATAGCGCTTGATACGTTCCACTGATTCCAGATAACGCTGCTCGGGATCCTCAATCAACGCAGCAATTGTGACAGAAGCGGTCTCCTTGATATCACAGTTTTCGATATCGCGTATGATTTCATCCTGTAAATGGCTAAAGCCGTCTTCAATCACCAGACAATTTCGACCTGTAACACAATCTCGAATCAAGGCTGCTGGAATTCGTACCGCATAGGCTGACGGCAGGCCGGACAAAGGTAAGCGCAACACGGGTTCGATCTCACCGGCCAGTTCGTATCCCAAATACAAAAACCAACCGCCGGAGAAAGGCATAGCACTGGAGACCGGACTGGCTTCGCGCGCAAACCACCCGTCGAGCTGGTTCAGGAATCCGGGCGATTTACAGGCCTCACCGTCATGCACCACCTGGCCATCCGCCTGCAACACCAGTTCAGATTGGGGACAGGCAAACAAAATATCGAAACGCGATTGGGGTCCGGATGAGACACTTTGCAGCAGAAAGGGGTAACGCTGGGGGTTCATTCGATGCAGCGCCAACAAATCCAGCGACTGCTCTAGCGGAACGATCACACTGGCGATTGTGGTCTCAGATGCAGACATCGTTGATTCACCAGTTGGAAATGAGGGGCGCCCTGCTCAGGCGCCCCGCGAATCTCAGGAGAGTTTCTTAAACACCAAAGTACCGTTGGTGCCGCCAAAACCAAATGAATTGGACAAGACAACATCAATCTTCATCTCACGTGCGGTATTGGGCACATAGTCCAGATCGCATTCGGGATCCTGATTGAAAATATTGATTGTGGGTGGAGCCACCTGGTTATGGATAGCCAGCGCCGAGAACACGGCCTCGATGCCACCTGCGGCACCCAACAAATGTCCGGTCATGGACTTGGTGGAACTGACCGCTACCTTGTAGGCGTGGTCACCAAAGGCTCCCTTGACTGCACGGGTCTCCGCCAAATCACCCAACGGCGTCGAGGTACCGTGCGCATTGATATAGTCCACCTGCTCGGGATTGATACCGGCATTGCGTAAGGCCGCCTGCATACAACGACGAGCACCGTTGCCATCTTCCGGTGGAGAGGTCATATGGTAGGCGTCGCCGCTCATACCGTAACCGACCAGCTCAGCATAGATGCGCGCGCCGCGCTTCTTGGCGAATTCGTACTCTTCCAACACCACGACACCAGCTCCATCACTCAAGACAAAGCCATCGCGATCACGATCCCACGGACGGCTGGCAGTCTGCGGGTCATCGTTGCGGAAGGACAAGGCCTTGGCTGCGGCAAATCCACCTAGGCCGGTATATGACGTAGCCATTTCGGCACCGCCGGCAATCATGACATCGGCATCACCATATTCGATGATACGTCCGGCATCACCAATACTGTGAGTGGCCGTAGCACAGGCAGTTACCAATGCGATATTGGGACCGCGCAGATTGTGCATAATGGAGAGATTGCCCGAGATCATATTGATAATGTTACTCGGTACGAAGAAAGGCGATATCTTGCGCGGGCCACCTTTCAAATAAGAATCGAAGCCCTTCTCGATACCACCCAGGCCACCGATACCGGAACCGATGGCAACACCGATACGATCGGCATTCTCTTCGGTAATTTCCAGACCGGAATCCTTGATGGCCTCAGTACCCGCAGCTATACCATAATGGATGAACGGATCCATCTTTTTAACATCTTTGGCGGGTATATAATTCTTGGGATCAAATCCCCAGACTGAACCGCCGAAACGTACCGGAAAATCACTGACATCGAAGTGCTCAAGGGGGCCAATGCCACTCTTGCCGGCCAGGATATTCTCCCAGGACTCTTTCACGTTTAAACCCACAGGCGCAACCATACCCAGCCCGGTAACTACGACACGTCTCTTTGCCAAGGTTCTAGTCCTCTATCAAAGGTTTTGATATAAGCAATATAAAAGGCCGCAAGACCACAAAACTGCGCCCTCGCGACCTTTCGACAACAGCAAGCTGTTGATTGAGATTAGCCCATATGTGCGTTGATGTAATCAACAGCCTGCTGGACGGTGGTGATCTTCTCAGCGTCCTCGTCAGGAATTTCAGTTTCAAATTCTTCTTCAAGGGCCATAACCAGTTCAACGGTGTCAAGTGAATCTGCACCCAGGTCTTCAACGAAGGAAGCGGTATTAGACACTTCGTCTTCTTTCACACCCAACTGTTCTATTACAATCTTCTTGACACGTTCTTCAACGCTACTCATGACGGAATTATCCTCCCAATTAATAAATTGCAGTTGTCTTCTGCGGTCGCTATTTTACGGGAAAAGCGACTTTGGACGCCAGAAAAAATAGCCATTCACGTATTTTACAAATCGGTAATGGTTAAATTTTATTCAATCCGCACACCCACCCGAAACAGGCCGCATTAACTCATGTACATACCACCGTTGACCTGCAAGGTCTCTCCGGTGATATAGGCCGCTCCCGGTGACGCCAAAAAGGCCACCGCAGCAGCAATCTCTTCCGGCTGCCCCAGACGATTCAAGGGAATCGTTGCAGCCAACGCGGTGCGTTGCTCTTCCGCCAACGCGCGCGTCATATCCGTATCGATAAAACCCGGCGCTACGACGTTTACGGTAATACCACGCGACCCGACTTCGCGTGCCAGGGATTTGGAAAAACCAATGATTCCAGCCTTTGCGGCTCCATAATTGGTTTGCCCGGCATTTCCCGCCACGCCGACCACAGAAGCAATACTGATGATACGGCCTTTGCGCGCCTTCATCATCGCACGCAAACAGGCCTTGGACACGCGATAGACGGAATTCAGATTGGTCTGAATGATGTCATCCCACTCATCGTCCTTCATGCGCATGAGCAAATTATCGCGAGTAATACCTGCGTTGTTCACCAGTATACTGGTATCACCATACTCCTTGCTGACACGCGCGACCACCTCATTGATGGAATCCGGATCGGTTACATTCAAAACCATGCCGCAGCCCTTGATACCGTTTTCCTTCAAGGTCTGGCTAATCTTACCTGCGCCGCTCTCGCTGGTGGCAGTACCGATGACTGTGGCACCCATCTTGCCCAACGCCAGGGTAACGGCCTGACCGATACCACGACTGGCACCGGTTACTAATGCAATCTCACCCTCTAAGCTCGTCATATTCTTCTCCCATATCGCAATTATGCGCCCAGCTGTGCGGTCAAGCTCGCCTGGTCAACAACGGCAGCCGCCTCAACATTTTTATCAATTCGTTTATTCAAACCGGCTAACACCTTGCCGGGACCACATTCGACAATACGCGTTACACCTTTTGCCGCCATGGCCTGTACAGTCTCAACCCAACGCACGGGACTATAGAGCTGACGCACCAATGCATTGCGAATGGCATCGGGATCGTTCTCCGCCTTGACATCGACATTGTTGATCACAGCAATGCCAGGCTCGCGTAGATTGATCTTCTTTAGGCGCTCGGCCAGACGATCGGCCGCCGGTTGCATCAATTGACAATGGGAGGGCACGCTCACAGGCAATACCACTGCACGTTTGCTACCGGCCTCCTTGGCCAGCACCACAGCGCGATCCACTGCCGCCTTGTGACCAGCAACGACGACCTGTCCGGGCGAGTTGAAATTGACTGCGGACAAAATCTCACCCGCCGCCGCCTGAGCACAAAGCTCAACGACCTTGGCGTCATCCAGACCTAAAATCGCCGCCATGGCACCAGTGCCTGCCGGAACCGCCTCCTGCATATATTGGCCACGATCACGCACCAGTGTAATCGCATCAGCAAAGTCCATAGCTCCAGCACAAACCAGGGCAGTGTATTCCCCCAGGCTATGGCCTGCCATATATTGGGGTTGAGCCCCATTATGAGACTGCCATGCCCGCCAGGTGGCCACACCGGCAGCCAGCATAGCTGGTTGTGTGACGTCGGTCTGGTTCAATTCATTCTCAGGCCCCTGCTGGATTTTTTGCCACAGGTCATAGCCCAGGGCATCGGAGGCCTGGGAAAAAACCTCTGTCACCACGGGATTGCCTGCCGCCAGATCGGCCAGCATACCGACTGACTGGGAACCCTGACCGGGAAATACGAAGGCCAATGTCATCTCTCTATCCTTCTTCTTGTTTCAGTGCCAGAAATCTAGACCAAACAGTTCTTTATACAGAACTAATATTGAATCAGGGCTGAACCCCAGGTAAAACCGCCGCCGAAAGCCTCCAACAACAGAATTTCGTTGCGTTTGATACGACCATCGCGCACCGCCACATCCAGCGCCAGCGGGACTGAGGCGGCAGAGGTATTACCGTGATCATGCACAGTGACAACGACATGATCCATAGACATTTTCAGTTTTTTCGCTGTGGCTTCAATGATGCGGTTGTTGGCCTGGTGCGGCACCAACCAATCTATATCGGATTTACTGATTTTGTTGGCCTCCAGGGTCTCATCAACAATACGGCCCAAGGTGTTAACGGCCATCTTGAAGACCTCGTTGCCC
>DKAX01000196.1 GCA_002450975.1 Proteobacteria bacterium UBA6915 | reverse complement strand
GCCAATATCCGCGAGACCGATGCCATTGCCCACGTGGTGCGCTGCTTCGTCGATGAAAACATCACCCACGTCTCCGGTTCGGTCGACCCTATTCGTGACATCGAAGTGATCAACACTGAGCTGGCCCTGGCTGACATGGAGACCGCGGACAAGGCGGCCCTGCGTTTCGCCAAGGCGGCCAAGTCCGGTGATAAAGAGGCGCAGGCAACCAAGGCCCTGATCGAGCAGGTGCAGGCCCATCTGGACAAGGGCGAGCCGGTGCGCTCCATGGGGCTGGACGATGAGCAACGTCACCTGTTGCGTGATCTGCATTTGTTGACCATCAAGCCGACCATGTATATCGCCAACGTGGCGGAGAATGGTTTCGAAAACAATCCCCTGCTGGACCGGGTGCGTGCGTTGGCTGAGAAAGAGAGCTCTTCAGTGGTGCCGGTATGCGCCGCCATCGAATCTGAACTGGTCGATCTGGACGAGGCCGACCGCGCCGAATTCATGGCCGAGATGGGGCTGGAAGAGCCGGGCCTGAATCGCGTGATCCGCGCCGGATACGACTTGTTGGGTTTACAGACCTTCTTCACTGCCGGTGTTAAAGAAGTGCGCGCCTGGACTGTGGCCAAGGGGGCAACCGCGCCCCAGGCGGCAGGGGAGATCCACACTGACTTCGAAAAAGGCTTTATCCGCGCTGAGGTAATCGCCTATACCGATTTCGTTACCTGCAACGGTGAGGCCGGGGCCAAGGAGGCGGGTAAATGGCGCCTGGAGGGCAAGGAGTATGTCACCCAGGACGGTGACGTCATGCATTTTCGATTTAACGTCTAAAACTTAAAATTTAGAAATTCCCGTGTCTTGGCATAGACACGGCATTCCAGGGTCGGCCGCCCTTGACACTGGCCCTGGAAACCCGGAAAATCCGCGGTTCTTTCGTTCAGCCCAATCCTTGGGCGCAATGTTAAGGCTACGTAGCTCAGCTGGTTAGAGCNNTCATAATGCTGGGGTCGGTGGTTCGAATCCACCCGTAGCCACCATCTTCCTATCGTTCTCCTTATCTAGCCGTTCCACTGATTGGGCTGTTTTGTCCCTATCCGTAACGTATCGGTGATTTGTACGCGCTTATAGTGGACCCTGAGACTGATATCCATAGGCTTGAATGTTTCATGGCAGATCACGAGGCTTTGGCCGAAGAGTCGAGTTTGCAGGTCCTGGTAGTCGATGATGATTCGACCATCTGCCAGGCTATGGAGACGTTGTTAAGTCTGTGGCAGTGTCGGGTGGTGTCAGCGCACTCCCTGCCTGAGGCATTATCCGTTTGTGAGTCCTGGTCGCCAGATCTGGTGATTGCCGACTATCACCTAGAGGATGGGGTGACAGGTCCCCAGGTGATTGCTGCGCTAAATCGGTGTTATGACCGGCCGGTCGATACAATCATTGTCACAGCAGACAGTGATCCGGCGCTGCGAGAAAAGCTGGAAAAGGGCGGTTATGTCTTGTTGTACAAGCCTCTGGTGCCGGCCCGGCTGCAAGATTTGATCAAGCGTTTGTAGCTGTTGAAGCCTCGGCAAAGTTTGCGCCATTAGTCCGATAGACCGAGTTTTTCAGCCACCAGGGCTGCTTGGGTACGGTTTTGCACCGCCAGCGTTTTAAATAAGGTGCTTACATGGGATTTGACGGTGGCCTCGGTCAGATTGAGGTCATAGGCAATCTGTTTATTGGAGGCCCCCTTGACCAGCAGACGAAGTACATCCAATTGTCTAGCGGTCAGTTTGCCGGCATCTCCTTCAACGCTACGCGCGATGGGCAGTGGGTTTGCCAGCGCCTTGGGTATATACAGACCGCCGGCCATAACAAGGCGAATGGCGCTGAGTATGACCTCGCCTCGCTCGGATTTGGGGATATAGCCCAGTGCTCCCGCCTGTATGGCGCGCTGCATATCGGTGACCTCGTCGGAGGCGGAGAGGATGATGACAGGCAGTGTTGGGTTGATAGCCTGCGATTCGGTTAGCAGGGTAATGCCATCTTGGTCGGGGAGTTTGAGGTCGAATATGGCCAGTTCAATATCTGTATTTTCCTGGATTTGGTAGAGCGCCTCCGCGCCATTGGCGGCCTCAATGATTTCAATGCCATCTGCCAGCTGACGAAGCAACTGCATAAGACCTGCACGGAACAGGTTGTGATCATCTGCAATTAGTATTTTCAATGCATTCTCAATGCGTTATGCAAATCGGCCTGAGACAATTGTCTGCGCGGGTCATACTTTAGTTGTAAGACTATTCGAATTATTGCCTAACCAAGGTCTAATTGCACGCATATTTCTTGAGGGATATTCTGTGCCCAGGTAGGCAGTAACGGATAGGTGATTGTTATGGCAGGAATTAATCTTGATTCAGGTGTTGTGAATTCCTCTCCCTTGGGTTGGTTGGCTTTTCAGCAGGTCGGCGAATTCGCTCAGATTCCCGAACCGGCGATACGGTGTTTGGTAAATGCCTTGCGGGGTGTCGCACTGGCAGGACAGGGGGAAGTGATGCGGGCGCGCCAAGTGCTCAGTCGGATCAAAGACGACTGGTGGCGTTATGAGCCGGAGATACTTGCCGTACTAAACCCGCGCATAATTCAATTGTTGTCTGATCTGATGACCCCTGCTGATGCCTGCAGCGATCACCAGGTTTCACGGCCGGTGGTTATCTTGTCTTTGGGACGTTTCGAAGTGCGTTTGCACGGGAGTCCCTTGAGTTTTGCCCGCAAATCTCCGCGTGTACCTTTGAGCTTATTGAAGATCATCGTTGCGCATGGCGGCCAACCGGTGCCACTTGGTCAGGTGATCGATTTTCTTTGGCCTAACCTGGACGGTGATGCAGCGCACCGGGCTTTGACGACCGCACTCTATCGGTTGCGGGCCTTGATAGGGCGTGAGGCCGTACTGCAGCAGGATGGTTGCCTGAGTCTTAACCCTAGGCTCTGCTGGGTGGATTTGTGGGAGTTTAATCGCCAAGCCGAAGGTGTAGGTATGGACAAGCTATTAGGCCTCTACCGGGGGGAGTTTCTTCCAGGCAGTATGGAGCCCTGGTCACTCGGGGTGGCGGTCGCGTGTCAGCAAAGATTTATCCGTATCTGCGCGCATCACCTGAGCGACATGGCCTCAAGTATAGACCACATCAGGATCGAATCCCTGATTGAGGAGATAGCTGCTATCGATCAGCGTCTTGTTATTCTTTTACGCCAGCGACTGATGGATATGGGGCGGTGGGAGCTGATTTTGCGGCTCGACCAGGTGGTGTTTGAGGGGGGTAGTGCCGCATGTAGGAAACAATGAAATTGGTCTGTTTGGTAGTGCCGCGCGTGGTTGACCATAGGTAATTGTTTGTAGTTGCTGCTATCGAGTCATTTTCTTAGTCTGATCCCCTGATTCATACTGATTCCTTTATTATTAAAGGAGAATAGTGCGCGGCTTTTTGCCGTACTTTTACCGTTGTTATTTCATGGCGGNNTTTTTGTTACTATGTCGCATCCCCTGAATCACTTGGGGAATTCGAGGTTGTGTCTGGTTTTAAGTGGTTGTCGGGTGCTTTGGCATCGACCGATTATTGCTTCGCGGGAAGTCTGTATTTCAACATGGAAAAATTCTCGATTTCTGTGGTTCGAGGCCTGGAGGGTTTGGTATCTATCCGGGATTTGTGGCGAACCCTGGCACTTAACAACTCCACGCTGCTGTTTTCTGCCAGTTATGCCTGGTACTTCAGTCGGCTTTCCACCCAGGAAGAGCAGGCGGATTCTGTTTACTTCATTGTAATCACGGACGATGTGGATTGCTTAGCCATCGTCCCAGTGCAATATGGACCCGAACGGATGTGGGGGCTTAACCTGCCAGCATTCTCCCTTTATTGGCCCTCCGATATGAGATTGAGCGGTGTCGCTGTTGCTGAGCGTTTGCCTGTCAATTTGTTGATGCCTTTGGTGCTGAAGGCCCTCAATTCCAAGATTTCCAAACCGTGGCATTTATTTGCAATAAGAGATATCGCAGAGGATAGTCCCCTCGTTGCCGGTGATGCTTTGTCACGTCATATCAGCTATCGATGGAATACCAGTAAGTATTTACGGCTGGGTGAAAACTATGAGCAATCGATGCAGGCCGTGTCCGGCAAGTTTCAACGTAACCTGCGCCGTAAGCAGCGCAATCTAGAGAAGTTGGGGCAGGTAGCCTACGAATTTGTCAATGACGCACAAGCAATCGAACAGGCAGTGGAGAGCTTCTTTGAGGTGGAGGCTGCCGGTTGGAAAGGGGAGTCTGGTAGCCGCACGGCAATACGCTTTTATCCGGACCAGTTGGCCTTCTATCGTCAGTTGGTACGGCAGGCGGTTATCGATGGCCAGTGCGAGATTCAGTTGATGACGCTCAATGGCGAGGTGATCGCCGGGCAGTTGTCCATGCCCTGCGGTGACACGCTGTATCTGCTGAAGATAGGTTTTGATGACCGTTTTAAGGAACATGGACCCGGCGGCGGTTTGCTCAACGAGACGATTGCCCGTTACTCTGGACATGACACCATACGTAAAATCAGTTTTATTACCGGTGCCACATGGAACGATAGTTGGAATCCGAGTGAGTTACCGGTATTTTATCACTATCTGTTTAATGCAACCGTACGGGGCCTGCTTTGCTATATGCTGGAGCGGGGTAAGCACGTTGGGCGCCTTATCAAACACAGATTTTTTGTTCAACAATAGCTTTGCGACGGAAGGATACGATGAACATTTTAGGTCTCAATTTTTACTATCATGACTCCACCGCTTGTTTGGTCAAGGATGGCAGATTGGTCATTGCCATTGAAGAGGAGCGTCTGAGTCGTGACAAACATACGCGTGCGTTTCCGGTTTTGTCTGCCGAACGGTGTCTGCGCGAGACCGGGATCAGCTATTCTGACGTGGATTGCATAGCGGTTTCGATCAAGCCGACTCTCAATGCCATGTCCAAGGTGGCGTATACACTGCGCCATATCCATAAGTCCAAGTCTTTCCTGAAGCACGAGTTGATCAACGGTCGTTGGAAGATACGCAGCTTCTGGCAGTGGTACAACCAGCATTGGGGCAAGGGCGGAAAAAAACCCAAGGTCTTTTTCGTGCCTCATCACCTTAGCCATGCCGCCGGATCATTTTTTGTCTCACCTTACGAGGAGGCTGCCCTGTTGGGGTTGGACGGCGCCGGTGAATGGGCGACATCGTTTCTGGGTAAGGGCTCGGGCAAAAAGGTGGAATGCTATCACCAGAGTTATTTTCCCATGTCATTGGGTTCGTTTTATGAGGCGGCAACGGAATTTTGCGGATTCAAGCCCAACTACGACGAAGGCAAGACCATGGGTCTGGCCCCGCTGGGGGATCATACCGTCTTCTATGACAAGGTGGCCAAGCTGGTCAAGATCGGCAAGGATGGACAGATCAAGATCGACCTGTCCTATTTCAATTATCAGTACTGGGGCGGTAGACGGTTTTCACAAAAATTTATCGACGCCTTCGGCGAGCCGAGAAAGGGAAAGGAATTTGCTGACAACCACCTCAATCTAGCGGCTGCAGTACAGCGCGTTCTCGAGGATCGTGCGCTGGAGTTGTGCGATATTCTCTATAAGCGTACCGGTTGCAGGAAAGTTGTAATCGCCGGCGGTGTTGCGTTGAACAGTGTGATGAATGGCCGAATTGTGCGTGAAAGCGAGTTCGACGATGCCTATATTATGCCCGCCGCCGGGGATAACGGCACCGCCATTGGTGCTGCGTATTATGTTTATAACCACGTTTACAAGATGAAGCGTGAATTTGTCCATAACAATCCCTACGTCGGCAACCAATATAGCAATGAATTCATTGCGGCGTTGATCAAAGAGTGCAAGCTAAATGCGGAATACCACGAGAACATCACCGAGGTGGCTGCCAAATACCTCCACGAGGGTAATATTCTCGGCTGGTTTCAGGGGCCCATGGAGATCGGACCGCGTTCCTTGGGCAACCGCAGCATCTTGGCCAACCCGACACTTCCCCATATGAAGGACAAAATCAATGCGGAAGTCAAACATCGCGAACCTTATCGTCCTTTCGCACCTTCGTGTACCGTTGAGGCCAAGAATGACTTTTTTGATCTCGCCGTAGAAGCGCCATTTATGCTCAAGGTGTGCAATGTGCTGCCGGAGAAGCGTAACGTATTGCCGGCTATTACTCACGTTGACGGCAGCGCCCGGTTGCAGACTGTGCGTAAAGAGATCAATCCGCGCTACCACCAATTATTATCCGATTTCGGCAAGTTGAGTGGCGTGCCTGTATTGTTGAATACCAGTTTCAATATCATGGGCGAGCCTATTGTCGAGTCGCCCGTCAATGCCATACGCTGTTTCTTCTCCACCGGTTTGGATATTCTGGTGTTGGGGAATTACCTGATCAAAAAGTGATATGAGCGTATCCAGGTTATTGTTGGTTTACCTTTGTGCGTCGCTGGCGGCCTATCCGGTATATTTCACGGTCGGAAATGTCATCGATTATCTGATCGGAGACCAACTGCTGGTCACTTGGTTGCAGCAAAACTCAACCAGTCTTTTGCTGCGCCAGATTTGGTCAGACTGGTTGCGAGCCATGCCCGTCTACTTACTGTGCGCATTTGGCCTGCTGCTGCCGGCGCAATTAATATTGCAGGCCAAAGG
>DKAX01000172.1 GCA_002450975.1 Proteobacteria bacterium UBA6915 | reverse complement strand
TGGGAAACGGATCGAGAATGATAGGTAGTCATCAATAGGTAGTAATGCATTTTGTATGGCTATTGAAATTTATACAGGTAGTCACTGATTGTCCCTTAGATAATCGCTTGTGCCATTAAACATTTGCTATGCTTGGTGGCAGAGTATTTTCAACAAGAAGCACAGGAGAAGAAAAAATGAAAAAACTTAACTCCGCCTTGGTGGCACTGCTTATCTTATTTATAACTGCCTGTGCTTCTCCCCTGACGCAGGATATCGAAGTCGATGCAGACGCAGATCCCAAGGCCAACCTGGCGGGTTATAAAACCTACGCCTGGCTGGGATCGGCAGCGATTCTTTATGACCCAAAGGGAAGATGGGAACCCCCGGAATTTGATGCCGATGCGGAAATCAAGTTCCTGATCGATCGAGAATTGCGCAAACGTGGTATGCAGGAAGTGGCGGTGAATCCAGATATGATTGTGGGCTATGCGGCAGGCATCGACATGGAAGCGTTGCAACTGGTTGAAGACAAGGAAGCCAAGATTCAGATGCTGCAAAACGTCCCGACAGGATCATTGGTGATTGTATTGATTGATGGTAATACCGGTAATCCCGTCTGGGCCAGTGCCGCGGTTGCCAACGTACAGCAGGATTTCAGTACAGCGGATGCGCGGAAACGCCTGGATTATGCGGTTACCCAGATGTTCAAGTTAATGAAACGTTAGTTGTTTGCCTTTAGGCAACACAGGGCAAACGGAATTGCCCGGCACCACGTTTTGTTACCCAGCCTGCCTATTGTTAGTTACTCTTGTGTTTCTGGATGTTTTTTCTGGGTAAAGCGAAGCAATAAATAGCCGGTAATCGCCGCCAGCAAGGATGCCGTCAGGATGCCCAGGCGTACCTGGCGAATATATTCCTGTCCCTCATGTTCGAATGCCAGCGAGGCGATGAACAGACTCATGGTAAAACCAATCCCGCATAAAATCGCCGCACCATAGAGCTGAGTCCAGCTGACTTTCTCGGGTAGTCTTGCCAACTTCAGCTTGATAGCGAGCCAGGCAAAGGAAAAGACGCCAAGTTGTTTACCGATAAACAAACCGGCAATGATACCCAGGCTGACTGGTTCAAGTAGCGCTTCAATGGTCATGCCCGCTAGAGGTACCCCTGCGTTAGCAAAGGCAAACAGCGGTAAAATCACATATGCGACGCTAGGATGAAGTTCATGCTCCAACTGACGTAACGGTGAATGCTTTGGGTTTTCAGCATCTCGCAAGGGGATGGTAAAAGCCAGAAAGACCCCGGCTAGCGTTGCATGTACGCCAGACTTCAGTACTGATGCCCACATGATAACGCCAATAAATATGTAAACCGGTAAGTGGGTTACACCCCGTTTATTCATATAAATAAGCAGGAACAGACAAATACCAGCCGTGGTGAGTGAAAGGGTGGAAAGCTCCGTGGTGTAAAACAACGCAATGATGATTATCGCACCGACGTCATCCAGAATTGCCAGGGCCATCAAGAATAGTTTCAGGGTCACCGGTACGCGTGAACCCAGTAGGGCAAGTACCCCCAGCGCGAAAGCAATATCAGTGGCGGCTGGAATGGCCCAGCCGTTCATGGTGATGGGATTCCCCCAGTTGAGATAAGCGTAAATTGCCGCGGGAACCAGCATGCCGCCAATCGCAGCAAATGCCGGTAACATAATTTGATCGCGGTTAGAAAGTTCTCCTTCCAGAAACTCGCGCTTGAGTTCCAGGCCAACAACAAAAAAGAATACGGCCATCAAGCCATCGTTAATCCAGAGCAGTAGTGGCTTGGCGATTTGAAATTCACCAATCGCGACATTAACCGGTGTATTTAACAACGCCCCGTACCACTCGCTGTAGGCACTGTTCTTCATGAACAACGCCATCACGGTAGCGACGACCAGTAATAAACCACCGGCGCTTTCCAGTTTGAGAAACTCTCGAATCAGACTAATCATGTTAGGCTTGCGACTTTGTTAAGGTTAGTTATTAAGCACTATACTATTGCGACAGAAACGGCGGCCCATTTCAACACCATTTCTGATAAGGTTAAATCTGGCTCAGCTCATATATTATATAGAATGACATGATGAAGTACCGGGACCTTCGCGATTTTATTCAGCAGCTCGAGCAACGGGGTGAGCTGAAACGCATTGGAAAGGAAATCGATCCCTACCTGGAAATGACCGAGATCTGTGATCGGACCCTGCGTGCCGGTGGCCCGGCCATTCTGTTTGAAAACCCCAAGGGCAGCGACATACCGGTACTGGGGAATCTGTTCGGGACCCCCGAACGGGTCGCGCTGGGAATGGGCGAGGAGTCGGTGGATGCCTTGCGGGAAGTCGGCAAGTTGCTGGCGTTTCTGAAAGAACCGGAACCTCCCAAAGGCATGAAGGATGCCTGGCAAAAGCTGCCCATCTTCAAACAGGTGCTAAATATGGCGCCCAACGTGGTGAAGAAAGCCTCCTGCCAAGCCAATGTCATCGAAGCCGATGAGGTTGATCTGGGCAAGCTACCTATCCAGACCTGTTGGCCCGGTGATGCGGGGCCGTTGATTACCTGGGCATTGGTAGTAACCAGGGGGCCCAACAAGGATCGACAAAACCTGGGGATTTATCGTCAGCAGGTGATTGGCCGCAACAAGGTCATCATGCGCTGGTTGGCGCATAGGGGTGGAGCGCTGGATTTTCGTGATTGGCAACAGGCCAATCCCGGCGAACCGTTTCCGATCGCCGTCGCCCTCGGCGCCGATCCGGCCACGATTCTGGGAGCGGTGACCCCGGTACCCGATACCTTGTCGGAATATGCCTTTGCCGGCTTGTTACGCGGCGGCAAAACCGATGTGGTCAAATGCCTCGGCTCGGATTTACAGGTACCGGCCTCGGCGGAATTTGTACTTGAAGGCGTGATTCATCCCGGCGAGGAAGCCGATGAAGGTCCCTTTGGCGATCACACCGGTTACTACAACGAGGTCGAGCGCTTTCCGGTATTTACGATCGAGCGAATTACCCACCGTGATAATCCCATCTATCACAGTACCTATACCGGCCGACCACCGGATGAGCCGGCTATTCTGGGTGTCGCCCTGAATGAAGTGTTTGTGCCCATCCTGCAAAAGCAGTTCCCGGAGATCACCGACTTCTATTTACCACCGGAAGGCTGTTCCTACCGGGTGGCGGTGGTCAGCATGAAAAAACAATATCCCGGTCATGCCAAGCGGGTCATGCTTGGCGTCTGGTCGTTCCTGCGGCAATTCATGTATACCAAGTTCGTGATTGTGACCGATGACGATGTCAATGTGCGGGACTGGCAGGATGTGATCTGGGCCATGACCAC
>DKAX01000104.1 GCA_002450975.1 Proteobacteria bacterium UBA6915 | reverse complement strand
ATGGTGCCGTCCATGCAGTAATAATCGGGCGAGATGCGGCCAACCGCGGGGAAGGCTGACTTACGTCCCTGCCAGAAGGTCAGACGCTCCTGTTCGCTCTTGGCCGTGCGTGCCTCGGTGGCGCCACTCTTTAATAAAATGTCGCGCACCTTAAGCAGGTGTTCCGACACCTCTTCATTGGTGCCATCCACCTCGCACAACAGGATCGCCTGGGCATCGGTTGGATAGCCGGCATGGACGAAATCCTCGGCCGCACGAATGGCCAGTGTATCCATCATCTCCAGACCGGCGGGGATAATGCCGGCGGCAATGATATTTCCGACGGCGGCACCGGCCTTCTCCACATCATCGAATGCGGCCAGTATGACTTGGGTGCGTTCCGGCTTGGGCAACAGCTTCACTGTCACCTCGACGATGATCCCCAACAAACCTTCGGAGCCAGTCATCAGCGCCAGCAGGTCATAGCCGGGGCTGTCCAGACCCAGACCACCTAAAGTGACCAACTCACCGTCGACGGTGACTAACGTCAGCGCCTGGATATTGTGTACCGTCAGACCGTATTTCAAACAGTGCACGCCACCGGAATTCTCTGCCACGTTACCGCCGATGGTGCAGGCGATTTGTGAAGAGGGGTCGGGTGCGTAGTAGAGACCATAGCCATCGGCCGCCTGACTGATGGCCAGATTGCGCACCCCCGGTTGTACGCGCGCCAGGCGCTTGACCGGATCGATGTGCATTATTTTGTTGAATTTGGCCAGACTGAGCAGAACGCCGTTTTCCAGAGGCAGGGCACCACCGGATAAACCGGTGCCGGCGCCGCGAGCGACTACCGGCACATTGTGTCGGTGGCACAGACGCATGACATGCTGCACCTGTTCGACTGTAAGGGGCAACACCACCAGCATGGGCATACGGCGATAGGCGGAGAGTCCGTCGCACTCGTAAGGACGCAACTCCTCGGCGGCATGCAACACGCACTCCGCCGGCAGAAAGGCCTGAAACTGTTTCAACAGTTCCTGCCTGCCGATGGTCGGCCGGGGAATGGCGTCTATCACGTCTGGACTATGACTATGGCTGTGCATTTTATTCAGGGTGCTGCCGTGGCACTCAATTCGCGATACAACTTGATACCGGACAAACGACTATACACGGTCGCCAGTGCAAACTCATCCCCGACATTACCGGGGAAGATCACCACCGGCAGGTTGGGGTAACGGGGATGGTCCTTGGGACAACGCACCACGGAACACCCGGCCAGAATCTGACCCAACACCCGCGAGGTACGCAGACCCAGACCGTCGCTCAGCGTGTCATTAGAGGTAATGCCACCCTTGCTGATGAGAAAACCGATATCACGGGGCAGACTACGCACCACGTCCATCAACAGTGCCGACACCTTGACCCCGAATTGCAGACGCGTCTGCTGATCACGAAAGGTCCGCTCAGTGCGGCTGGTAAAGATAACTGAGGTACGACCCAGGCCATGGGCGGCAAAGGCCGCATCGACAACCTCGGCCAACAACACCTCACGATCAACCTCAATGCGATCGACATCAACCTCTATGGCAGTCACCCCCGGTTGTTTGAGCAATTCATTGAGCTGTAACGTGGTCTTGGCCACGTGCGAGCCGATGATCACGGCGCCGGGTTTGCCGTTACGTACATACTCGCGCATGGCGCCGGCGGCTATCGGTTGCGACGGCAGTTGCGCCAGCGAGGTCAACAGACTGGCAGCGCTACGAAACAGAAAACGCTTACCACCAGCAGCAGCCGCGCGTATCTGAGCAGCGAAATTATCCATATCCTGTTGAGTCTCGGCATCGACCACACAGCAGCGGTTATTACTCAGACCGTGCAGGCGTGCACCAATGTCGCCACGCACATCGCTCAAGGTAAAACGCTCAACCTGATCGGCGAGAATTCGCCCTTTGGTCTTTTCCTGGACATAATCGGGCAGATAGCTGTGCTTGTAGCCGAACACCGAGTCCTTGGCGAACTCGGTCTCGTGCACCGGCACCGGCTTTCCATTAACCATCAGGTAATGCACACTGTCGCGCGTAACGCGTCCGCCCTCGAAAAAGGCCGGTGTAAGAAAGTGCGCATCAAACGGACCCATCTCCTGCGCAATCACGTCGGTCTCTACCGGATAGTGACCGCGCAGCGTGGAGTCGGAACGACTGACCATGATGGGCTGTATGGTGTTACCCTGTGCAGCCAACGCCTTTTTCAGATTGACGCACACCTCGCGGGTAATGTCCGCCGCCTGTTTTGCATCCATGCCACGGGTATTGGTGAGCACAAAGAACAGGGGCGAACTGTCATGCAAGGCCTGCTGCAAGGTCAGGACGTCCCAACGCGTCAGCAGCAGACAGCCGTGCACAGTTTGCGACCCAGTCGGGTCATCATCGAGCACAATAATCTTGGTCTGTGGCATAGGTTACTTACTCAGTTCACTAACACGCTTAACCATGGTCCCAGCAGTAATGCCGTTGAACTCCATGATCTCCGCCGGTGAGGCCGTGGTCTCGCCACGTTTCCAGCAGATGGTGTCGCGGCGCGCAGCGCGTGTGCGCAACAACACCGGCTCAAGGGACGCAGAGGGACCACCACTCACCGCCAATAAGACGTCTCCGTCGAACAATGCATTGAAATGTGCATCATCCATAAAGCCATTGTCTGGCTGTGACACCGTATCCCAGGCAACATCGCCGGCGCGATATAACTGACGTGGATTGACCACGGCAACGATGCGCACCTTGTAGCCTTCGGCCTCCAGCTTATCCTTGGCTTCGAAAACGGGCAGGAAGATCATGTCGCCGGTGACGGCGAATACCACCGTGCCTTTGCTGCCAGATTTACTTTCATAGATCGTCGCTGCACCACGTTCCACCGCCACGCGAGCCTCACTCAAGGACATATAGACCGGAAGAGGACTCTTGGAGGCGATGATCACCATGCACTTGTTGACGCTGTTGGTGGCGTACTCATAGGCCACCTGCATGGCGTTGGCATCACATGGGAACAGCGGGAAGCTGTTGCCGTTACGCATCATGGCACCGAAATAGTTTTCGATCTCGGGGCGTTGATGGGTCCAGCCATTACGCCCCTGCTCCAGGGCACCGGCGGTGAACATACTCACCATGGACGGTGTCTTGCGCCGCAGCTCGGCCATGGCCTGCGCCACGGTCTGCACGATGGGCCAGCCGTTGATGGCGAAGGATTCATAGGACAACCACAGGGCGCGTGAACCGAACAGGGTCAGTGCCGAGGCCAGACCGGCGCAGGCGTCTTCGTTCAACGGTTCGTACACCTGACCGGTGGGCTCCTGGTTGTACAACGGGTCCACCGTAGGGTGACGAATCTTCAAGGCATCGTTGATGTTCTTCATGGCCGATGCCTCGTTACCGTCGGCATTGGTGACCACGAAGCGCTTGTCCTGTTGACCCACCTGCGCCACCAGCGCACCCATGGCAGTGGCAGGTACTGCCTTGTCACCCTTGGCGAACTCCTGCATCTTTAGATTCAAGGCAGGCAGAGCCAATTCGAACTCGGTAACAACGGTTTTCACAGCGGTACCACCACCGGCGCGACTCAGATTGTCACGCACGATCTGCCAGGCCTTGGCCGGCAGCGCGCGGCGTTTTAACCCATCGATGATGTGTTGCGCATCCAGCGTATCAGCGGGATAGAGGTTATGTGACTTGGAACCGGTGGTATGGACGCCGGTGCCCTTGAGCTGTTTGATGATAAACGCGGTCAGCTTACCACCCATGGCGGACTTGGCCGCTTGATCTACACCCTGCAATACCGCCTTGGCAAAGGCCAAACGCTGCTTGAAGGCGAAGCGGCTGCTATCGACAAAGGCGCCCGCTTGTTTGCCGTCGTCAAACTCTTTGGCATCGACGATGATCACCTGCTCGAAGCCGTGCCCCTTCCAGTAGTCGATCATCTGCTGGTTGCTGTGCAGCGATACCATAGAGTGGTGCTCCTGCGAGTAACCATTCCAGATCAACACCGGCAGGAAGTTGGTGACATCGGGGAAGGCGGTGTGAAAATGCATCATGGCATTCAAGACATAGGGCTCGCCCATGCCGCCGTCACCGATTGTGACGGGAAATAGTTTGTCGCGATGCAGCAGGGCACCGGCCATGGCGAAGTGCTGCCCCTGGCCCAGTGGACCGGCGGGGGCCAACAGGCCGGGGATGGCACCGGAGAGGTGACCGAGCAGACCGTGCTTCTCACGAAAGCGTGCCATCATGTCATCCATGGTGCGGATACCCATCTCCTCCAGGGAACCATCCAGGAACATGGCCGAATAGAAACCGGGGGCGTGATGGCCTACTTCGGTGACAATATTGGTGTGCCCCAACATCATCAGCGCGGCGTGGGCCTCAGCACTGGAGGCAAATCCGCCGGGGTGGCCCGAACCCTTGGAGCCGCATACCTGCAAGGTGACATAGCGCAAGGCTTCGGCGGCCAACAAGGTTTGATAGGCAGCTTCTTCATTGACCTTGCTGATAGCACCCTTGCCGGCATCGACCACTGCCTGGGCGGCATATTGATCGAATTCCGGCCAGTCCTGACCATAGTGTTGAATACCCTGGCAAAATTCTGGTGTTTGTTTGATAACGTCTTCAGCAATGGCCGACATGGTGTGGTCTCCTGGCAATAATTCATGAACTTTTGGGCTGATCCGGGGCCCGCCGACGGACCCAAAATCGCTATTCTTGCTATACCCTAGTATATCGGTTAGGATTTCACAATCCGTAATCGATTTCATAATGTGAAATATGACCAAACCCACTACCAGCGCCATACAAGTGATAGACCGGGCAGTCCAGTTGCTGGATGCCCTATCCCAATACGATCAAGCGGTTAGCCTGAAGTACCTGGCCGCCGACACCGGTCTGCACCCGACCACCGCCTTTCGAATTCTCGGGTCACTGATCACCCACGGCCTGGTGGAAAAGGACAAAAGCGGTGACTACCGCCTGGGCACCCGCCTGCTGGGGTGGGCCGAGAAGGTGCGCGGGCGCATGGACATCCGTGCCGAGGCCCGGCCGATCATGGAGTGGCTGCGCGACCAGGTGGGCGAAACCGTAAATCTCACGGTTCGGGAAGGTGACGAGGTGGTCTACGTGGAGCGCGTGACCGGCAGTCGCGCTATTCGGGTGGAACAGGTCATCGGCAGCCGCGCACCGTTACACGTGACTGCGGTAGGAAAACTCATGTTGGCCGACCTGGGTGGACAGGCTTGTCATGACTACGCTAAACGCACCAAACTACCCAAGTTCACTGACAATACGCTGGTCACGCAAAAGGCTCTCGTCGCCGAAGTCGAGAGCGCACAAGCCAACGGCTATGCCCTGGACAACGAAGAGGCGGAACTGGGCGTGGGTTGCATCGGCGTGGTAATACGCGACGCCGGCGGCAGCGTGGTCGCCGGTCTGTCGATATCCGCGCCGATCGAACGACGTCAGAATGCATGGATCGATTGGGTAAAGGAGGCGGGGGAGAGAATTTCAAGGCGTCTGGGATATCAAGCTGAAGCCCAATAACTGAAAAATCAATCCATACAGGGATGCGGTCGTTACCATCAAACGACCGCGCAAACATTCGAACTAAATTAATAATACTTAATTGGATTGCATCATCGCCTCGATGCCGAACATGTCGTAGGGTTTCTGCCCGAAATAGTCACCGAACAGCATGCCCACCGACACCATAAAGAAAACAAAGACCAATACCACAGCCCACTGAGCCGCTGTTGTTTTCTGGATGTCGTGTTTTACGCCTGGGTCACACACCTCACCGGGACAGTATTGCACTTTGTCTTTGAAAAACAGGGGATACATTTTGCAGCCCAGACAAATACCGAAGACCGCCTCGAAGAATAGAAAGATCAGACAGACCAGACAGATCAGAGCGGTGATTGGACTCGCGCCATTGGCGGCCACCAGTAGTGAAAAGAATGTCGTTGACAGCACCACACCGATGATCCAGGCGAAGTGTTTCTGTCTGGCGCCGACATATTCCGGCGTCTGATTGCGCACGATCCAGCGACCGATGATCAAGGTGGGCGAAAAACGCGGATTAACAAAGACACGGATCAGGAAATCGCTAAGAAAGAGCGTGACGGAGTATTTGATCATGAAAAAACTGTCTTTCAGAAAGACCAGCATGACCGAGGTATACATGACTAAAAAAAGAATGCCCGCCGCCGCACGTATCTCACGCTCATTGAGCACCGGTATTTCATAGCCTTCAACTGTTTCACCGAATTGGATAATTCTTCCCATGACAATATTTCTCCTTGTCGGATTGTTTGAAAAGGTAGTAACAGCGACATCCTGTCACAAGTTATCTACTGGCACCACAAGCAGTGTATTTACGTTCAACATGATCCGTGAGTTAGGATTACAAAACAATCGGGACAGGACACTGGCAGCCTGAAGATTTCTGGCTGCCAGTGTCTTTGCAGAGATTACTGAGGTGTACCCACTGTACACGCCGTATCTGACACCGACAGGCTGGTGGTCATACCCGCGGCGATTTGCACGCTGTCACAATTGGCGCCACCGGCATTGGTGTTGACGCGCACGCGCTCATAGGTACCGGCGGGCAGACTGAAGCTGAAACTGCCATCACCGCGGCTGGAGATACTGACAAACTTCTCGGTCGTGGTCAGACCACCGGAGCGCACCTGCACGCCACGATTGCCAATGACACCGCTAGTGTCGCTGATGGTACCGGTGAGCAGCCCGGCCGCCGGCATGGCAATGGACAGAGCTGTTGCGGTACTTCCGGTGGTCAAGGCCACGGTATCAGCCAGGGCCAATTGGGTCTTGCCGTTGTAAACCGTCGACCCATAAGCGCGCTTGTCATCCACCCGGACCACCAAGCTATAACTGGCGCTGGTGTCGGTGTAGAGGGTGACACTGCCGTCGCTGCTGCTCACCTCCTGGCTGACCGTATTGCCGGTACCATCGATCAACAACACCTTGGCCTGACTGAAGCCGGTGCCGCCACCGGTCAGGGTGATGGGCAGTTTGGCGACGCTGGCAGTGAAGTTGGCGGTCTGACTGGCGGCGGTCATGTCCACGGCGCTCTTCACCTGGCCATAGGCGAGCAGGTTATAGGTATCGGGTTTCAACCACACCTGGTAGTAACCCACCTTGTTGGCTCGCAGTATCAATGAGACCCCGTTGGTCGTGGAGTCGGCGCGCATACGCATGCCGCTGATGCCGGTGCCGCCCTCGCTGATGGTGCCAGAGAGCAGGTAGCCGGGCTCCAGGGCAAAGTCGATCTGTTTGTCGTCATCACCGACAGCGACAGTCACCGGCACGCCGAAGTTAAGGCCGTTACTACCGCTGGCACCGTCATAGACCTCACTGGCATAGGCCTCGATGGTGCTGTTGACGCTGCTCAGGACGTACTTACCGGCAATGACATTGACCTGATAGTGACCTTCATCGTCGGTCAGGGCGACGGCGGCAGGAAAGCGGTTTTCATAATCGCGGATCAGAACCTTGACACCGGCGATTGCCTGGCCGTTCTTGCTGCCGCCGTTGGCGGTGACCGTGCCCTTGATACGCACGCCCGGTTCCAGCACGAAATCCTTGCTCAGTTTGTCACCCGCGCTGACGGTCACCTTCTCGCCGTCGATCTGCAGATAGGCGCCGGCCTCGGCGGTGGCACTGCTCCACCATTCGCTGGCGGAACGGTTGGCATCGACCTCATCGTCGTTACGGTTGATGGCGCCGATGATGTAGTCACCGGCCGGGACACTTACACAATACTCGCCCTTCTTGTTGCTCTTGGTCTTGGCACGCGTCACCCAGTTGCCGAAGTCCCGCACCACCACGCGCACACCCTTGATACCCTTGCCGGAAGCGCTGCTGGTTATCTTGCCGCAGATGGCATTCGCCTGGGGCACACTGGTGATGATGTTGTGGGCCTCTTCGTCATTGTCGGTTTCGCTGCTGATGGCGCTGGACAGGCTGTCCAGACCAGCATGGGCTGTGGCATCGACGCCCTGGGCGACGCTGTCGACAGCCGCCAGAATCTCGAACAACTCCTCCCGGCTGACTTCATCCAGATCGCCGGCCACGCTGGTGACAAAGTTACTGGCCACATGGCTGACGGGATTGATATCCACCGCTTTGTCATGTACCCGGGCATCCATTACCGCACCACCGCTGCCCTCTACACGTAACACATAAGCAGCATCGTTTAGCACATCACCCGGCGCGGTGAGCTTGTAACTGCCGTCGGACTTGGTCTTGGTCGAGGCCACGGTGCCACCCACCTGGTTACCGTCGGCATCCACCTTGATCAGCTTGACAGTGACACCGGCACCCACAGCGCTCATGCCTGGCATATTGGCGTGCACCGTCTGACCGAATAGCAGGGCCAATAAACGTTCAGGCAGGCCGGGCGGGTGAAAGGCAATAGTGGAACTAAGCGAAGTAACCTGGCCTTCTACCGGTTGTTCATCTTTATCATCTTTACCGCAACCGGGCATGGTCAGCAGCAACGCAAGGACAACGGCCGAACGCAGTCCGTTAATAACAATAAATTTATCCATACGCATCCTCTTATTCTTGATTAGTCAGGAGAGCGGCCCTTGAGCGAAGAAGGTATAACCAAACTGCCACGCCATCGGCATACCGCCGTCTGCGCACTGCAGCAACCGTACCAGTCGACTATTTCGCGGCTGCTGCGCGCTATAGGTGAAACTGAAACGGGGATTTTATCTGGCAACGTGAATAGAGATGACGCGCAGCTGGCGGCCATGCGGCAAAAGTTGCCGAGGGGCAAAGAGAAGCAGGTACTGGTAGTAAGGAATCGGTGTTTTATGCGTCTGCCGGTAACGGGACCTGCCGGGCATACTCACCCGCCAGGACGGCAAACGCGACGGAGACGTTAAGGCTCTCCACATGACCACTGCCAGGTATGGCCAATACGGTATCGGCCCGTTTGATCATCGCCTGGGAAACGCCGGTCACCTCGGCGCCCATGACCAAAAGCACACGCTCGGGAAAACGGTAACGGTATAGCGACTCGCCGCGGGCGGCGGTGGTGATGAGTTTGAAACCCAGTTGGCGCAAATCCTCCAGGGCACGGTCACGATTGCTGATGTAAACCGGCGCAACGCTCTCAGCACCACCTTCGGCCACACGACAGGCCGAGGGCGACAGGCGCGGCATCTTGCCCTGTTCACCGAGGATAAATTGAAAACCGAAGTGGGCACAGGTACGCACAATGGCGCCGAAGTTATGCGGATTTTCCACACCGTCCAGGTAGACCAGCATCTGCGGCTGCCTGCCAGTGGCTAAATATTTTTTCAATTGATTGAACCCCACCATCGGTGGCTCAAGGGCCAGCAGGCAGATACCCTGATGGTGGGTCGATTCGGTCAGGCGCTGCAAATCGTCGTCGTTCACCACATGGTAGGCCTTGCGCTGTACCGCCGCCCACTTCAACAGAGGCGAAAAGGTCTTTAGGTTCTCTTCCGTCACATAGATTCGAATCACATCCTCGGGCCGCTTGCGCCACAGGGCCTGGCAGGCAGCAACACCGTAATACTTCAGTTCGCGCCGATCCGGCTGTTCATCAACGCTTCGGTAAACTGATTTATGCGCGTTTTGACGACGACCACTGCCTTTGTGACTCTCTTGTTGTGGGCGCGGATTTTGATTCGGTTTTTTCGGACGCTGAGCCATGACAATACCGGTATCGGGAAACCCTGGATCGGGCGCCAGCATGGTATCAAGCGCCTACCCCCACTTACCAGTACAAAGGGGAAAAAACCGAAGTTCTAGATTTGCGCCAACACCTGGGCCGGTCTCTCCAGGTATTGGCTGAATACTGCCTGCACGCCACGATTGTGGATATAAAGCAATACCCGTTCGAACAAGGGCAAGCGGGCCTGAGTGGAACGACGCCAGTTGGCCAGGCTTTGGCGAAAACGGGGACAGTCTAAGTCTTTCAGGTATTCGCTGGCCAGGGTATAGGCCAATGCCTCAGTGACCGCCTCGCCCAGGGAGACCGCCTCGGCCAGAGAAGTTGCGCGGGCGAAAGCCAGACTGGGTTCACTGGTGGATAAATGCAACACCTCGCTGAAAGGCGATACCAAAGCGGTGTCACCGGGAATGATATAAATCAGGCTGGTGGGCGACCGATCCTGTTCACCCCCGGCGGCGACGTAGTTAAAAGCCCTATTGCGCGGGGATGCTTTGACAAGACAGGGCTCCAGCCAGCCGCTATCGGCGCTTACCACGCGAATCCGCGTAACCAGATAGGTATATCGCCCAACCCAGGCACTAAGCGTTTCGGTGCCCAATTGCGGGCAACCGGCATCGTCTGGTAACAAGGCCCAGCGATAACGGCTGGTCTGCATTCCCCGCAGACGCTGGTGCAACCAGGCAGCCACCGCCTGGCAATAGGACAGTAACTGATGCGTTGCCTGGGAATCCTGTCCGACACCATAGTGCTGCGAGGTAACCACCAGTCGGTAGTCCTCACACCACTGCCAATGGTTACGCTCGAACAAATTTCGTAGATTCAGCGAGGCCCAGTTCTGAAATTGGCTGTCGAATTCCGATATTTCGGCGCTACGTTCCGTATGCAATGGACAACAACTCTCCTCCACCTCAGCCCCGGACAACGCGGGCCCAAGCCCGTTGAGATTCAGAAAATCGTAGCCTTCCACCGGCAAATCGGCTTCTTGTGCATACACAAACGCATGCAAAGAGTAACCAGCCAAGCCGCCTGCCACACCGCGTACCATCAGCGACATCAGACGCCGGCGCGAGTAATTTATCGTGGACATAGTGACAGCATACTCCTATCGTATAGGCAAATCAGGGACATTTTTGCCAACGATAGGAAAAAATAGTTACTGGCTAATGTGGTGACTTTACATCGGAAAAAACAGGCTCACATCGCGCAACAGCTTGTCGTTCTGTATCCGTATTCCCGGTCATACAATACCTAGTGTGGATGTATATATATTCGATTAATAGAGGTATCTCAGATATCCATGGACAGATTCAAGCACAAACTATCGCACGCATACCCTATCGCCGATTCCGTCACCTATGGCCCCTTTCAACCGCTGTTCATTAGCCATGCATTGCGGCGATATGGTCTGCGACTTCTTGAAGCTCCGCCCTGTTCATCCCTGACGGATATCGTTCACTCCTATCTGCAGATCAGCGCCAGCAGGGCAACACCTTACCCAGTCATCCCTGATGGTACGCAAGCCCTTTATATCTCCGAACAGGGTGTTCAGGTCGCCGGTGCCCTCACCCACCTGCACGAAGTACGCATCCCGCAGGCTGGCGACTATTTCGGCATTCGCTTTCACCCTGGGGCACTACGCCGTTTGTTCAAAATCGACGTAAGCGAAATCACGGATGGTTTTGTTGACAGCAAGTTCATACCCTGTGGACAGCTTAAAGATTTGCATGAACGCATCTATGACCAAAAAAGTTTCGATCAACGCGTCGCTGTGTGCAGGCAGTGGCTGTTGTCACACAGCCAAACCACCCGATCAGGCCCCTTCGAACAGGCGCTGAATATAATGCAATGTAATCATACACTGGCGCGCATCGACGGCATTGCAAAGTACATAGGCTGGAGCGCACGACATCTCAATCGCCAGTTCCAGCTCCATACCGGACTTTCCGCCAAGGGCTTCAGTCAGGTCATGCGTCTGCAACAGGCCTGCCGACACTTATTTCAGGAAAACGCCGGAACGACGTCCATTGACCATGGTTTCTACGATCAATCCCACGAAATCAGGGCATTTCACAAATACCTGCTCTGTGCCCCGGGTGAATTTCACCGTCGCTTCATGTCCGATTTGTACAATCCCTGAACCCATAGCCCTGCCACACTGACGCCAAACATCGCACTGGAGTCAGCATGCACTATACAAAACAACAGATCGAGGCCATGGGCCAGGGTGGATTCTTCGGCGCGG
>DKAX01000183.1 GCA_002450975.1 Proteobacteria bacterium UBA6915 | reverse complement strand
TGACGAAATCGGCGGCCTCGTCCGGGTCGGTCAGCAGCATGGAGTGGTCCAACTCGCCTTCGGCGCCGTGGCCGTCTTCCTCACCCATCTTGCCGGTTTCCAAGGAACCCAGGCAGCCCAGTTCGCCTTCCACGGATACGCCACAGGCGTGGGCGAAGTCGACAACCTTACGGGTGACTTCCACATTGTACTCGTAGCTGGAAGGGGTCTTGCCGTCTTCCATCAGGGAGCCGTCCATCATCACGGAAGAGAAACCGGATTGAATGGAACGTACGCATACGCCGGGAGAGGCGCCGTGGTCCTGGTGCATAACGATAGGAATATGCGGATACATTTCGGTAGCCGCGATGATCAGGTGACGCAGGAAGGGTTCACCGGCGTAGCTGCGAGCACCCGCAGAACCCTGCAGGATCACAGGGCTGTCGACCGCGTCGGCCGCCTGCATGATGGCGTGAACCTGTTCCATATTGTTGACGTTGAAAGCCGGCAGACCGTAGCCGTGTTCAGCGGCGTGGTCCAGCAATTGACGCATTGATACTAATGCCATGACAGTCTCCTCAAGTTACATTGTTGAATCGGTTAAACGTGTGCTCAGGAATTGGAGAAGACCTCTTCCCCGACGCGCACGATTTTCAGTGAATTTGTGCCACCTCTGTGCCCGACCAGGTCACCTTTGGTGATGATTACCAGGTCGCCGTCGCGGACAACACCACGCCGGCGCATCTCTTCGATGGCCTCGGCGTTGACCTCGGCTGTGACGGTCGATGATATATTGAAACTGACCGGATAAACACCGCGATATAACGTGACTTTACGCCGGGTTTCCACCACCTCTGTCAGGGCATAGATGGGGATGCTGGAGCTGATGCGCGACATCCACAGTGGTGTAGCGCCGGATTCGGTCAGCGACGCAATGGCCTTAACACCCAGGTGGTTGGCCGTATACATGGAGGCCATGGCAATGGCTTCATCAATGCGGCCGAAACGAGTGTTCAGGCGGTGATCGGATTCTTTAACAATGCGCTGTTTTTCCGCCTCACGGCAGATGCGATCCATGGCAGCCACAGCCTTGTCGGGGTATTTGCCGCTGGCAGTCTCTGCGGACAACATGACCGCGTCAGTACCATCGAATACTGCATTGGCCACGTCAAAAACTTCTGCACGGGTCGGAATCTGATTGGTGATCATGGATTCCATCATCTGGGTCGCAGTGATCACCACACGGTTCATATTTCGGGTCAGCTGAATAATGTGTTTCTGCACCGGCGGCAGGGCAGCGTCGCCGATTTCCACGCCCAGGTCACCACGGGCAATCATGACCACGTCAGAAGCGGCGATGATCTCCTCCAGTGCCTCCAGTGCCTCGGAGCGTTCGATCTTGGCGCAGATACCGCCAAAGCCACCGGCAGCATGTAACAGCTCACGGGCCTCGTTGATATCCGCGGCTGAACGTGGAAAGGAGACGGCGATATAGTCAGCCTGCAACTTCGCGGCGGTCTTGATATCTTCTTTGTCTTTCTCGGTCAGGGCCGGTGCGGATAGCCCGCCACCCTGGCGATTGATGCCTTTGCGGTCGGAGAGTACGCCCCCGGTGACCACTTTACAGATAATTTGATTGCCTTTGACCTCTTCCACCCAGAAGACCAGACGACCATCATCAAGCAACAGATTGTCGCCACGGCCGACATCGTTAGGCAGGTTTTTATAGGCTATTCCGACCCGTTCCTGATTGCCGGCATCCGGTGAAAGATCAGCATCCAGGATGAAGGTGTCGCCTTCGCCCAGGGTAATGGGGCCGTCCTTGAAACGATCGATGCGTATCTTGGGGCCTTGCAGGTCGGCCAAGACGCCAACCTGACGGCCGTGGGCACGGGCGCGATCGCGCACTGTTTCGGCGCGCGTGATGTGCTCTTCGGCTGTGCCGTGAGAGAAATTGAGGCGTACCACATCCACCCCGGCCTGGATCAGTCGGTCGATTACTTTAGGGTCGTCGGTGGCTGGGCCCAGAGTGGCAACAATTTTGGTTCTGCGTAACATAGATTTAGTTGTAATTCCTGCGGTTGGTGAAACGCCGGGGGTAAACAGCCCCCGGTTTGCGGGTAGCCTTAATCCCTGGCACGCTCTTCCAGTATGGCGACGGCAGGCAATACCTTGCCTTCCAGGTATTCCAGGAAGGCGCCGCCGGCTGTGGAGATATAAGACACCTTGTCATAAATATCGTATTTCTGAATGGCGGCAATGGTGTCACCACCACCGGCCAGAGTAAACGCTTCAGTCTTGGCAATGGCATCAGCTATCGCCTTGGTGCCTGCACCGAACTGATCGAATTCAAACACGCCCACGGGACCGTTCCATACAACGGTGCCAGCCTTCATGATGATGTCCACCAGTTCCTGGGCGCTCTTGGGACCGATATCAAAAATCATATCGTCATCGGCGACCTTGCCGGCATCTTTCAACTCAGCGGGTTCGTTGGCGTCGAATTTCTTGCCGCAGACTACATCGACGGCGATGGGGATGGTGGCGCCACGTTTGGACATCTTTTCGATCAATGCCTGGGCCGTGGGGACCAGATCGTCTTCACACAAAGATTTACCGACATTCTTACCGGTTGCCTTGAGGAAGGTGTTGGCGATACCGCCGCCGACCACCATCTGATCAACCTTTTCTGACAGGGATTCCAACACAGTCAACTTGGTGGAAACCTTGGAGCCGCCGACGATGGCGACCATGGGGCGGCGTGGGTTGGCCAGGGCCTTGTCCAGGGCGTCCAGCTCTTCGGTGAGCAGGATGCCGGCGCAGGCAACCGGGGCAAACTTGGCGACACCGTGGGTGGAGGCCTCGGCGCGGTGGGCGGTACCGAAGGCGTCCATGACAAATACGTCGCACAGGGCGGCATATTTCTGCGCGGTCTCATCGACGTTCTTCTTTTCGCCCTTGTTGATACGGCAGTTTTCCAGTACCACCAGTTCGCCTTCAGCAACATCGAAGCCACCGTTGACCCAATCCTTGACCAGGCGTACCGGTTTGCCTAGACGAGCGCCGATATTGTCGGCGACGGGCTTTAGTGAATTCTCTTCGGACCACTCACCCTCGGTTGGACGGCCCAGGTGAGAGGTCACCATAACCTTGGCGCCCTGTTTCAAACAGTGATTGATGGTGTCCATGGAGGCGGTGATACGCGCATCGGAGGTCACTTTGCCGTCTTTGACCGGCACGTTCAGGTCGGCGCGGATCAGTACGCGTTTACCTTTGAGGTTTTGATCTACAAGTTTCTTTACGGCCATGGATATTCTCCCGTACAAATTTTAAAAGGAATCGTCGAAGCCGGCTTTTTGGTCAACAGGCTTTGCCGATTCCTCTCGGCTGAGAGGAACGGTGCGACGTGTCGCCACATCGCACCTATCGGTTTTAGTTTTTGGCAACGTGCTCGACAAAACGCAGCATGTTGCAGGTGTAACCGTACTCGTTGTCGTACCAGNNTTCGGCATCGAAGATGGAGGAGAAACCAACGCCACGGAAGTCGGTAGATACCACTTTCTCGTCGGTGTAGGCCAGGGTCTTGCTGATGTCGCCGGACTGGGAGGCCTTCTTCATGGCCGCGCAGATCTCTTCGTACTTGGCAGGCTTGTTCAGCTCAACAGTCAGGTCAACGACAGACACGTCAGAGGTAGGAACGCGGAAGGCCATACCAGTCAGCTTTTTGTTCAGCTCGGGGATAACCTTACCCACGGCCTTGGCAGCACCAGTGGAA
>DKAX01000186.1 GCA_002450975.1 Proteobacteria bacterium UBA6915 | reverse complement strand
CCGCCAGACCCTTGGCATTGGTTTTGGCACTGGCCTTGATACTCGCTTGCAAGCTGTTAGGTAGATTAGACCGATTATCTGCAGCCGAGTATCAAGGCCAGTGCCAAAACCAATGCCAAGGGTCTGGCGGAAACCAAGCTGGAGGTTTCCCGGTTTGGCGGCGATAAATTTGTGATTACTGCATCCTTGGACGGCAAAAACGCATCGTCGGGCAGTGTGGCCAAGAAATCCGCTGAAGTTACTGTATGGCGTAAGATGTTTTATCAAATTACGGCGGACAAAACCGCGAAATTACCGGTCAGAGACAAAACCTTCTCCGCCTTTGAAAGTTCCTTTGTAGAAATAGAAGAGGTCAACGAGAATCTGATGGATTACGGGTCCATTCAGGGGCTCACACGCCATCCACTCTGGCAGTTCAGGAGTGACCTGAGAACCAGTGCAGATGGCGACCGTCAGATTGTGTGCGTTGGTGATCACAACAAGCAGAAATTTTACCAGCAGTTTAAGGCGAAAAATCAGCCCGTCACTGGCCACCTGATCATGTGCGACGCCCAATGGGATCCGATCCTGGGTCCGGCCAACATACATCAACTTACTCAGCGTCACTCGGAGCTTTTCCAGAAGAATGCAGCAGGCAATAGTTACCTTGGCGTGTTTGATCCGCCCCTGAACGGCGGTGCGTTGGTTTCCGCCGGTGTATGGGTATGGCATGACGGCAAGGTTCAGCATAACGGCGATATCGGCAATCACCATATCACAATAAACAAAACCAGAAGGCATCCCACGCTTTTTGAACTCACGCTTCCGGACAAATGCGTTGCAGGTGAATGCAAAGGATGCAAAGGGGGGACAGCGATAGCGCCCTCCACAGCGCTACCGGCGAAGGCAAAGATACAGCTTCAGTGTGGAACGGGGCCTTGGGCGGGGGAAAGCGGTCAACCCGGCAAGCCACAGTGTTTGATAGTGGTGAATAGCGACGAGGATCAATTCAACAACACCATAGCCCACGAGATCGGGCACCTGTTCAAACAGGTTCGTCAGGATAAAAACTGGCTGGGTATTCCCGACCACCCTGATCAATATGTAAAGCGCGGCGGTCAGGGCAGCCACTGTAAAAAAGACGCAACAGAGAGTGCTACCGCCAAAGATCAGGACGGTAACACGGTATACGAAAATGGTACCTGCATTATGTATCATGTTGCCGTTGGGAATACCACATTCTGCGAAAATTGCAGCCTGGACCTGAAGGTTCGCGATATGTCAGATTTCTTTAAATAGATCGGGTATCTGTTTAGTCGGTGTGCAATGATGCGGGGAACGATTCAATACACAGCAATAAACAAGATCCGCCAAAAGCGAGGTCATACTGAATGCAGCTCTACAGATTTTTCGTCATTGTTTGCACACTACCGCTTTTATTGGCCAGTGGCCAGGCAGACACAACCGAACAGAAGGTAGAAAACATGAGTTCACAAGATCAGATATTCGGTGCCATCAGCGATAATGATTTACAGTCCGCAACCACTAAAGGCAATCTTCTGGAGCTGGCCTACTCCGCGTTAGGCGATCAGGAGGTTAACGGACTTTATCTTCGCTCGACAACGAAATTGCCTTTTGACAAAGTTTCCAGTTGGCCTTTGCTCATTGTTATTGGGCAAACGGCGGAACGGGCCAAACAAGTAGATGCATCAAAAAATGCCGTTTGGCTGGCGGCGCCTATGGATAGCTTTGCGCCGACTATTGTCTCTGCGGTATTTTCCACGCCTGAGGAAAAAATTCCCGTGCCCTCAAGTGCCGGGGATACGCTTGATTTTCTCAATGACATTCCCGAGCCAATGCATACAACGGCCGTCGAACAGCGCGATATACATTCAGTAGTTGGTTCGCTTGCTTCGGGGCGCTATGCACTGTTCGCCTTGTCACATGACTGGAAATCCAATGTCGTCAGGGTGGAAATTTCCACGTCCGGCAAAACAGACACGACTGTCAAACCACAGCTGGTCTCCCAACTGAACGCAGTAGAGGTCGTCAACCTTCAACAGGTTGACGACGTGCAGATTACCGAACCGATGCACCGACCCGCTCTGGAGCACACCATGCACTTGAAGGGTAAGTTGCGGATCGGTCCTGGTAATTATCGTGTAGAAAGCAGTCAAACCGGTTTACTAATCAAGATTCCGCTCAGGATATTTGTCAGCAGGCTTGACTCCCTGCGCATCGACGAGTTGCGGATAGAACTACAGGCACCGGCAAAGACCAAGCTGACATTGGATCAATCTGTCAGTGGTCAGTTTGATATTGACTTGTCCGATGCTCTGTCTGCTATGGGCGGCACAGATTCGTTGGTATTTTGCCTGGTAGGCAGCAAATTAGCGGGTCCTTTTCGTTTTGCCGAGTCAGCCGAACCTCAACCATAGAATTAGTGCGAACCAGAAGAGAAACCGGGAACAGGGGATTGGTACCGGTGATGTTCTCTGGTTTTATAAGTCCAGGATCTGATCCTGGTTTTATCAGTTTAACCAGAGGTTGTATTCCAGGTTGCGTGTAGCCATAGAAACCACAGCAAATTGCATATAATCCGCTACGGCTAATGGATAGACTGATTGGTAGTCACTATTTCTTTTTAACCTTTTCCACGCCAATGATTTCGATCTCATAGATCAAATCGCGGCGGCGCAGGCGGTTGTTGCCGAAATTGACGAAACCCATATTGGGTGGGACGACTACACGCCATTTGTCACCAACATGCATTAACAGTAAGGCCTCCTTGAGTCCCGGTACGGCGATCTCATCAAGTTTTAAAGGGGCCGGTTTGCCGTCATCATAGGTACCGTCGAATACTGTGCCGTTGGTCAGGGTGCCCTGGTAGTTGACCATTACGGTGTCACTACTTTTCACCTGTGGGCCGTTGCCCGCTTGTAACACTTCGTATTGAACCCCGCTGGGGGTGACTGTGACCCCGGGGCGTGCAGCGTTGAGTTTGGCGTAGTCGTCGACGAAGCCGCCGACGCGTGCGGGAGATTCCGTTTGCGTCACAGGCGGAGCCTGGTTTGCGGTTTGCGTCATGGCTTTCATAAGGGCATCGAGAAAACGCTGCATCTCCTCTTTGCTGAACGCCGGCTGATTTCCGCTCATGGCATCTTGTACGCCTTTGATTACCGTAGTCTGGTCGAATTTGATACCTTGGTTTTTCAACGCGGTCAGGTTTTTACCGAAGTCATAGCCCAGGCTATAAAAACTCTTTTCAGGCTCGCTTGTCTGCGTTGGTGCGCTGTTGCCGTTTTGTGCACAGGCGGAACCAGATAGTGTAAAGAATACTATGTAGAGTATGCGTGAGCCGGTAAATAAGGAGCAAAATATTCTTGCCAGATAATTCATTAGGAGTATCCCGAGTTCGTTTTTAATCCAATAATGCGGCGCGTGTTTCGTTTACCAGATCGGCAGCGTCCGCAAACCCTTCGTAACGAATCCACTGTTCTTTTTTGCTGGCACGAAACAGCGTCAATGGTGAATGGTTCATCTTGTCGCCGTGATAGGCATTAAACGACTGCTGTACTTTGATGCTGTCGTCCAGGGAGCCGGTCAGGAATATCCACTGTGATTTCGCCTTAAAACGTTTGGCGTAGGCCTGCAATACGTCGGGTGAGTCATGTTCCGGGTCGATAGAGATGGAGATCATTACAATCTTTTCCGCATCAGCGCCCAGATCAGCCTGCACTTTAGAGAAGGTCGCTGACATGGGCGGACAGATTGCTGTACAGGTGGTGTAGATAAAATTGACTAGTACCGGTTTGTCCTGGCCCAGTAAATCATCGATGGAGACTTTGTTGCCAAATTGATCGCGGAGTCTGACTTGTGCGGGTGAATATCTTTCAGTGGTGCGTTTAAGCTCGCTAGTGTGCTGCGCGTGTTTGCTATGGTCCATGTGTTGGCCGCCAGCGTGGTGCTCATGATGACCGCTCACGGCATGATGGCTGTGCTCCATGGTGTCAGCCATAACGGGTATGGGAATATAGAGTAGCGTGGCTCCAATGGTCGCAAATAGTGATTTCCTAAAGTGGGAGTGCCAGTATGCATTGAATTTCATGAATGATTTCTCCTTTACAACCGGCCTAATTTGGGCGCTGGGGTTTGAGCCGCCCGCCAGCCGCGAGTGTATATGACTGGCTGGCGTCATTAACGTGAAGTGATTTGCAATAATAATTGATGGTATCAACAGCACTTTGGCTTAACAATACAGGTGGACAGACAGTAGGATCAAATCGCTGGTTTTTAAGGGAGCTTTAAGACTGATTCCACATGTGCGCGGGCGGGCTATATATTGCACTTAGAATGAGAATAAAACTTATTTGGACGCAGCGTTTTTCTCGTAGCGTGAATCGTCATATTGACTCAGTTTGAATTTGATACGATTAGCGGCAGTATCAATGACCTCTATAACTTCGGTATGCGTTGTTTTTTCGTGGCCATTGAAATCGCCCAATCGATGAATCTGCCAGCGGTCCTTGTATCGGTCGTCTATGACGAAGCGGACCTCCTGTAAGGCGGGGCGGCGATGAATATATTGACCCGTGATGGCAATTGAGGCTCTTTCCAGCGCGCAGTATAGATTATAGGGTGGGCCACCCTGACACTCGCGTTTCGAATCTTTGGCCCAGTTTTCGCTGTTGGACAGCAGGGACTTGGCCTCCTGTAGAACTGCCAGATCCTGCGCCGTAACCCTAATCGTCTGCTTCTCATAATCAGGGTGGCCGAGTACCAGGCCGGTTTCCGTTTGATAGCATGCGGTCAACATCAGTGACAGCGCTAAGATTAAATACGTTTTGCTGTGCATGCTAGTGTCGGTTCCAACATTAAAATGTGTAGCCATTGTCTATCGGATAACGCGGGAGTAGAACGAATAGACAATAGTTAAAAAGGCAATCTTGCGTCAAACACATGGGGAGGGAACTCCAATCACCCGGTTCATCAGTAGTGGCGCAGAGTCCGATCAGGCCAGCACCAGCATGGTGAGACCAAGCAGTGAAAAAATAAAATTGCCGACGAAGTGGCCTGCTAACGCGGGATAGATACTTTTACTACTGTAGATTACGTATGCCCAAATCAAGCTGCCTACCAGGATGACCGGGAACAACCAGAGTTGAAAGGTGTGATACAGGGCGAACAGCAGGCCGTTGGTCAGCCATGCCAGGTGCCCATACCTGGACATTTTTGGCAGCAGCCAGGCACGGAAATAGAGTTCCTCCGCCAGGATATTGAGCAACAGGGCCAGTGCGAACAACGGCAGGATAAAAACCGCACCTTCCAATGCGAGGCCCGGCGATAGCGTCTCGGGACCGGCATTCATGGGATCGATAGTGGGGTTGAGAAAAAAGGGCATGTAGGCTGGTATTTCTATACCGGTCAATTGAATGAATGGGCCTACCATCTGACTGACTGCCCCAGCCAGCATCAGACCCGCGATCATTACCGCGATATACTTGGTCCACTGTTTTAAAGGCAATCTCTTCAGACACATGCGCTCCGCTACGGATATTCCCAATTGTGCAGCCTCATTTTTTAACAGCAGGACGGCTGTAAATGCGAAGACCGCGAGCATGGCGCTTGCGACTATGGGCCAGGCCACGAGAACGGGCATGCCGCCCTGCACGAGATTGGGCAATACGCTATGAAAACCGATATAGGCTATGCCACTTGGTATAACAAAGGACAACAAAATTTGAACGGGGCTTAGTTGGCGCGTGCTGGTCCAATCGAAGGAATTCGAAGTCATATAGGTTCTTCTTCTTTGTTGAAGGGGGCAATACGAGGCGGTGTATAGGCCAGCCGTTTTTCAGTATATCGCTACGTCGAAGAGAGCGAAATCTCGCTAACCCGATCTGTGCCTTGGACATGGCCGCTGGGCACGGTGTTTGCGTCCCTATTGGCTGTTTTTTCTGGTCACATAGGTGCCAATCAGGTCAATTCGATTGGTGAACACTATACCCGAAAATCCAACAGGGATCGATTTAAAACTTTCCACGTCATCAATTCCGCTATCGGCCTTGCCCTTGCGGTGCGCCCCCATAAATAGCGCACGACTGCCAACTTTTTTTAATCGTTGCTCAAAGCGGTCGGGCCAGCCCCAAATCAGCCATTGATAATTTGCCGGTATCGGCACCAGTTTGTGGTGACAGGCCCCTGAAATGTGACCGCTCCAACCAAATAGAATATAGGATTGCAGGCAGGATTTAGCCTGCTGTTTGGACAGGGTAACGATATCCTTGTTGAGTGAAGCGAACAGATCTATACCCGCGCCTTTGCCGTATACATAGAGTCTGCCTTTGCCTGCGTTGGGGATGTTGTGCAAATATTCCGTCAACAGACGACCTTCTTCCTGTTGGTTGCTTTTTATGTTGATCAGGAAGCTAACATGAGGAAAACTGGTCAACACTTCGCGTAGTGTAGGCATGGCACCGATGAACTTGCCGCGAAATGGGTAGCTCTTGCCACCGTCGGCCGTATAGCCGTAACCGACATCCAGGGTCTTCAGGTAGCGGGAGTCCTGTTCGCGCACCACGCCATGACCGTCGGTACGACAGTCCAGCGTCCAGTCGTGAAACACGACGAATTCGTTGTCGATGGTTGGGTGGACATCGAACTCGATAATGTCTGCGCCCAGGTCCAGGGCTGCCTGAATGGATTCCAGGGTGTTTTCGATATAGGGGTGACTCGGCGGGTCTATGCGTGCGGCGGTGCAGGTGTCTTTATCAACTCCTTCGGGATTGAAGGTTTGATGCAGGCCACGATGGGCCAGTAGTTCAAAGGTCTTGTCTTGCGCGAAGAGAGGGGTAGGGTGTGTCGTTGACAGGATGGCGCCTATGACCAGTATCAGCCAGTGTTTTTTCACAGCGATGCTTTTCCTGTATCGAACGTGGGATGGAGACTCAGCGAATCGAGAAAGTCTTGCCACAACGTCTGCAACGACTGACCGTAGTTGGATTGAATAGCGTTAGCGAAGGCAATGCGCGCATTGATGGATTTCATCAGACCGGCGAACGCTGCCAGATTTTGATCGCGCAAATAGGATACGAACATTGAAGATTGCCGGTAGTATAAATGTGCCTCCAGGCCATAGGTGGCGGCGCTTTCAGGCGCAAGCAACGAACGTCTCGCCACCGGTTGGAAGTGTCTGCCGGCTTGGAACGCCGTACGTGCCTCTTCAGGGGACACCTTTTCAGCGCCGCCGCCGTCGGATACCACAACGGCCAGACCTTCCATAAACCAGCCAGGTATTCCAAATTGGGCCAGGCCACCACCCACATGTTGTTGGATGTGCAGGTGTGATAATTCGTGCGGTAGCACAAGGGGCAGGCGTTGCAGTTTTTCCAGCAGCTTGGGCGAGAGGTGTACCGCGCCTATACCGGCGCTAGCCGAGGATTTTATCGAGGTTGCGCTATGTCGGGCGTAGTTCTCCCGGCTCGCGTAGGTATAGATGATAATGTCCTTTGGGAAAGGGACGTATTGGTTTTGCTCGACGCGCTGGATGGATTGTGCGACCAACGGAGCCGCTGCCTGTGCCAGTGACTCCGAGCCGGGTTCACACAAAATGCGCGGCTCATTGGTGCAGGCATAAAAAATAGTCTTAGGTGCGGACCATGCGTTTACGGCGCGCGTGAATGTGCAGCCACAGGTTGATGTTGCTATTAGGGCGACGAGAAATAGTCGTTGCATGGGAACTCGTATATTAGAAGAAATGCCGCAGAAAGTTAGCCGCATGATAGCAACAATAAAGGCGCGGCGCATAGAACAAATCTGCACGATGCGAATTTGATCCGAAGGATGGTGGTATTGCCGGTGTAACGCCCGAGCAAGAAACATGCTCGGGCGCCAAGGACACGTTTACGGGCAGGCGCTGTAACCGCCACTGTTAGTGAAGTTTTCGTCAAAACTGGCTATACATGTGATTGTACCTATGGTGTCACCTACTGGGCCGCCGATGAGTTGGCTGGTGGCTATAGAGACATTGAAGGTGCCGCTAGGATTTACGGAATTGGTTTCCCCCTTGAGTCGTGAATTGCGAATTTGCACGCTATAGGTTGTCACGGCGCTGCTGACCATGGTCAGGACGCCGTGGGTGACAGTTGAGTTCTCACCGCGTGCGTCCAGGCCGGTGATATCGCCATAACTGTTATAAAACCAGATACCGGTAGCGCGGCCGCAACCCGATCCCAGGCTAATCGTGTTCTGCAGGTTGATGGTGGTGTCATAGACAAAGATGCCATCGCAATAGCCAGTGGTGCCACTGCTGCTGGCCATCAGGGTTGAGTCTTTGATGCTGAATACTGAACGATAGATTCTCATGCCGCGGACAGGTTGTGCGCTAGATACTGAGATGTATATTCCGTCGAGAAAGAAGTCTGACGCGCCGTCTGCATAGATTCCGTTGGTGCCGTTGGTGTTTTCCAGCGTCAGCCAGCGCAGGCCGGAACTGCTGGACATCAGCACCAGTCCCGTATAGGTAGCTGATACAGTGCCGGTTATGCGTGTCCATTGGCTGCCCGAGCCTTCGATGATTACAAAGGGCTTGAGTTGCAGCACGGTACTGGCTATGTCGTACACACCGGGTTCCAGTTTGATGAGGTAGCGATTGGTGTCGGAGGCATCGGTGATAGAGGCCAGGGCGGCCAGTAATTGCGTACCATTGGCCGTTGCAGATCCGGAGGGGCTGACGACCAGTGTGCGTAAAAGCGCCGGTTGAAACAGGCCGGCGGACTCGACGGCACTGAGGGCCTCGCTGTCAGCATAACGGTCATGGTTTAAAGGATTCGCATTGGCCTTTGCGCCCATAGCGCCTACAGCTTCTCCATTGTTATAACGATTATGATGCAGGGCATTGGCGTCATCTCTCGCACCCATGGCGCCGACGGCTTCATCATTACTATAGCGATCGTGGTTTAGAGGATTGGTGTTAGCCTTTGTACCCATCGCGCCGACGGCTTCGCTGTTGGCATAGCGGTCATGATGAAGCGCATTGCTGCTGTCTTTCGTCCCCATCGCCCCCACCGCTTCGATATCGCTGTAGCGTTGATGGTGCAGGCTGGTGTCATTGATATGGTCTTGAGTGGCAGTGCTGGTCCCCTCCAGCCCGTTGATGCGCTGATGGTTGTCGTTGATGGCACCCGCCACGGCATCGAAATTGGCATTGACTTCATCGGCCACCGCCGGCGTGCCGGCACTGAATTCGTAGGGGATGGTCACTTCCCCGGCAGCCAAAACGGAACTCAGGGCAAGGGCGGTAAACCCTACAGCGGTTTTCATATAGGCTGTAAACATGCTCCTCTCCTTACAATCAAAACTAGGGGTAATACTTTAGCTCTTTACTGATCTATTTGATCTGTCTGATTCAGTGGTCAGGCAAGACAGCTCATGACCACTTGTCCTTGTCCCAGGTCATCTTGTCCCACTGACCTTGCTGGCCATTCCCGTCACCACTACCACCGCCGCCACAGGCGGGCAGCAGGGCGAGGATCAGGACCAATAGCAGATTGGTGAATAACGTTTTTTTGGGTTTGGTCATGGTACGGCCCTCCCGGTGATGGCTTATTTATAACGCTGTGTCAGTTACCGATAGCTTACCGATTGACGCTGTTGCGCTTTTTAGGCCACTTGGTTTTATGCGCACAGGGCGGGGCCCTGTTAGCCCAAGCGGCAGCCCTGTCTTGTATCTATTGACGGGCTATTCCTCATATAAGATTTCACTATTGTGAAGGGGAGTAAATACGCTGTTTTACGTACAAATAGCTCAAAGTGAACAGTGTGTGCGCCAAAAGGACGCTTTGTTGTAATCACCCTGTTCGGGTAATTGCCGTGTAACTTACGGAAGTGCAGTTACAATCCGTTTGTGGCCATGACGATCGCTGTTTTTCTACCCAAGGCCGCCGCGTACATGCACATGACATAGTGATTGTTCGCTGGTGTGGTTAGGAACCGTAATACAGCCTTTATGATTTCCTTTTTTTAGCCATCTAACAGGGTCGCCGGTTAGCAAGGATTGGGGAATGAAATGCATTGCAGTCGTACATTCATGAGAAGATTGTATAAGTTTTACGAGTTCGATGTATGCTCTGTCGTACATACGCCACCTTTCGACCTGTGGCTCAAAGAAACGCCTCAAAGTGTCGCGCAAATTGGCTTGGTCGTCTGAGTCGATTGAGTCCATTCAATACCTCGCGTTAAAGAAACTTGTTGCTCTTTGTGTTGATCCCTAAAATCTGAATGTAGTATTTGCTGTTGTTGTCGCTAATAATGGCGAGAAAGCGATTATTATCAAGATTCCATATGTAGTAATTGAAATGGTTTTTGGAGAATTTGCTTTTCTCATGGTATCCACCAATTTCAATAGCGGTTTTAAATTTTAGTGTTTCTGTTCCATATTTCGTCTGGTTGGTATTGTCGGCAAAAACTTGATCCATGAAGCTGGAATAGCTGTTGTCTGCAATAGTATTAGGCAAGGCGTCAGAGAAGGCCTCGGTAATAATTAGACTTTGATCGTTGATCATGGAGATGACTAGCGAGTCGCCTTGTTTTTTGACAGTGGTCTCTTTCGATGGGATAGTAAAGCTTACCGCGTCGGCGATATTTAATTCGAAGATGGCTGTGCTTGAGGTGCAGGTAGTTAGTAAACTGAAGGCAGTCAGTGCAAGGATGTGGCGCATGTTTGCAGCTTTTCCTGTTAGTGTATCCGCTCGGTTTATTACCGCCTATCAATAGTCTACGTAATTCGATTCCTGTTTTTTAAGCGGTTCTGTTGCAATGTGAAGTAAACATAATGCCTTTGCCATATAAGATCAAGCGAAGAAAAATTTATATGTATCAAAGTACATAGGCGTCATCTATAAAACTGAAGTGTTAAAAGTTTTCTAGGAAAAATACTCATCATTACTCTTCGCCTGAATGCTTAGTGCGTGAATCTCCGATTTCATGGCATCGCCCATGGCGTCGTAGACGAGGCGGTGACGTTGGATCAGGCTTTTGCCGACGAAGGCGTCGCTGACGATCAATACGGTGAAGTGGCCGCCGCCACCGGCGCTGGCGTGGCCGGCGTGCAGGTGGCTGTCGTCGGTGATGTCGATGTGGCTGGGATTGAGGGCCTCTGTCAGGCGCTCGCGGATGAGGGCAACACGGTCGATCGAACTCATGGGTTTACTCCTTGTTGGCGCCGCTGTCGGGTGTCTCCGGCATCTCTTCGATATAACGCGCCAGGAACAGGGCCTGGGCGATGACGAAGGCGAAGGTCAGACCAAGGATGCCGAACAGTTTGAAGTTGACCCAGGTGTCGGTGTCGAAGTTATAGACCACGTAGAGGTTGATAAAACCTACGGCGAAAAAGAAGATCGCCCAACTGAGATTGAGGCGGCCCCAGATATTGATCTTTAATTGCACATTGGCGCCCATCATGCGTTCCACCAGGGTCTTTTCACCGATGAACTGACTGCCGATGAAGGCCAGGCCGAACAGCCAATTGAGCACGGTCGGCTTCCACTTGATGAACATCTCGTCTTTCAACAGCAAGGTGGCGCCGCCGAAGACCACGATCAGGGCCAGGGTGACCAGATGCATCTTCTCCACCTTGCGGTGTTTTAACCAGACATAGGCGACCTGGACTACGGTGGCGGCGATGGCCACGGCGGTGGCCGCGTAAATACCGCTGTATTTGTAGGCGATGAAAAAGAGAACGATAGGGAAGAAATCAAACAGCAGTTTCATGTCGGGTCCTGTGCAACCGTGAGCAAGCGCCCAAGTTTACCCGTTTGGTCCGGTGAAAGTAACCCTGGCAAAAGGTTACCGGTTAGGCGCTTTCCTTCAACACAGGGTGCCCGGGAGCGGCTATAATGCGCCCCTTATGTCGAAAGTCTACGATCTCCATAGTCACACCCGGGCCTCCGATGGCGAGTTTTCACCCAGCCAACTGGTGGCACACGCCGCCGCGCAGGGGGTGGATGTGCTGGCCCTCACTGACCACGACACCACCGACGGTCTGGCGGAGGCGGCGACCGAGGCGCAGGCACGCGGTCTGACCCTGGTGCCTGGGGTGGAGGTCTCGGTGACCTGGATGAAGGCGACGGTGCATATCGTCGGCCTGGGCGTCGATGCCGGTAATACAGAATTGCAGACGGGCCTGGCCGGTTTGCGCGAATTCCGCGAGTGGCGTGGCGGCGAGATCGCCCGACGTCTGGAGAAGGCCGGTATCCCCGGCGCCCTGGCGGGGGCGCAGGCCTATGCCAACGGCCGTATCCTGAGTCGTACCCATTTTGCCCATTTCCTGGTGGCGCAAGGCCATGCGTCCACGGTGCGCGATGTCTTCAAACGTTTTCTGGTCAACAACAAACCGGGCCATGTGCCCGGTGCCTGGGCCGAGCTGGAACAGGCCGTGCAGTGGATCACCGCTGCCGGCGGCCAGGCGGTGGTGGCCCATCCGGCGCGTTACAAATATACCGGCGCTAAATTGCGCCGTCTGTTGGGCGAGTTTCTGGACGTCGGCGGCGTGGCCATGGAGGTGGTCTCCGGCAGCCACAGTAAGGATGATGTCATGAATATGGGTAACCATTGCCGTAACCTGGGGCTGTTGGCCTCGGTAGGCTCCGACTTCCACGGCCCCAGCAACCCGTGGTGCGGCCTGGGGCGGGTGGCGCCTTTACCGGGGGGCTGTGTGCCGATCTGGTCCCAATGGTCATTCGAATCATAACAACAACGCAGGGCAAGACATGAATGCGCGCATGATGCAGATACACCCGGACAACCCCCAGCAACGCCTGATCACTCAGGCCGTGGAGGTTATCCGCCAGGGCGGGGTGGTGGTCTATCCCACCGATTCGGGCTACGCCCTGGGCTGCCATATTGGCGACAAAGAGGCCATGGAGCGCATCCAGCGCATCCGCCGCCTGGACGAGCGCCATAACTTCACCCTGGTGTGCAAAGACCTGTCGGAGATCGCCCTTTATGCCCAGGTGGATAACGCCACTTATCGTTTGCTGAAGAATCTGACGCCGGGGCCTTATACCTTTATCCTGCCGGCCACCAAAGAGGTGCCGCGCCGCCTGAAGAATCCCAAGCGCAAGACCATCGGCATCCGCGTGCCGCAGAACACCATTTGCCACGCCCTGCTGGAGAGCCTGAACGAACCCCTGATGAGCTCCAGTCTGATCATGCCCGGCGAGGAGCTGCCCATGGCCGAGCCCTACGAGATCCGCGAGACCCTGGAACACGCCGTGGACCTGGTCATCGACGGCGGCTATTGCGGCATCGAGGCCAGCACCGTGGTCGACATGAGCAATGGTGTGCCCGAGGTGGTGCGCGTGGGGGCCGGCGACCCGGCGCCCTTTGCCCAATAAGCCTATCTCCACCGCCGGGGGCGGGGTATAATCGCGCGATGGATAACGAGACCCTACAGGCCATTCTGGTCGGCATCATTCCCATGTTGTTTGCCATCACCTTGCACGAGGTGGGCCACGGCTACATGGCCTATGTGCTGGGCGACCCCACGGCCAAACTCATGGGCCGTCTCAGCCTCAATCCGGCAAAACACATCGACCCTATCGGTACCGTAGTCTTACCCCTGGGACTGCTGATCATCAGTGGTGGCAGCATGGTGTTTGGCTGGGCCAAGCCGGTGCCGGTGGATGCCCGCTATTTCAA
>DKAX01000236.1 GCA_002450975.1 Proteobacteria bacterium UBA6915 | reverse complement strand
TCGCCGAGTATTTTCGCGACCAGGGCATGGATGTGCTGCTGTTGATGGACTCATTGACCCGTTATGCACAGGCGCAGCGTGAGATTGCCCTGGCCATCGGCGAACCGCCGGCCACCAAGGGCTATCCGCCGTCAGTATTCGCCAAGATTCCGCAACTGGTGGAGAGGGCTGGCAACGGCCAGGGTGGGCAAGGTTCAATTACCGCCTTTTATACCGTGCTGGTGGAGGGGGATGATCACAACGACCCGATCGCCGATTCGGCGCGGGCCATTCTCGACGGTCACATCGTCTTGTCACGGCACCTGGCCGAGTCGGGGCAATACCCGGCCATCGATGTGGAGGCCTCCATCAGTCGCGCCATGACCGAGATTACCGATAAACGTCACCAGGAGTGGGTGCGGCGCTTCCGTCAACTCTATTCTTTATATGAACAGAATCGCGACCTGATCAATGTCGGTGCCTACAGTCCGGGACAGGACCCGATGCTCGACAAGGCCATCGAAATGCATAGCCGATTGAGCAGCTATATCAGTCAGGATATGGATCAACCAGTCGCGATCGCGGAGGCCGTGGAGCAGTTGGAGGCGCTTATGCGCATCGCCTTTGGCGGCGGTCAGGCAAAGGCATCATCCAAGGCGGTATCTGCGACGCCGGCACGCTAAAGTCGCCTTCTATTCACGGCATGATCGCGTTATGATGCCCTCTCATTTGACCAACGACCGCCCGGCGGTCAATTGCGAAGGTTATGTTTAAACCCTACGAACTCTTTGTCGGTCTGCGTTATACCCGGGCCAAGCGACGCAATCACTTTATCTCCTTTATCTCTCTGTCATCCATGTTGGGTATTGCCCTGGGCGTGACCGCCCTGATCACGGTGTTATCGGTCATGAACGGCTTTGAAAAGGAGCTGCGCCAGCGGATTTTGGGGATGGTGTCGCATGCCACGATTTCCAGTTATGACGGGCGCCTATCCGAGTGGCGGGTGCTGGAACGGATGGCCAAGGAGCACCCCAATGTCATCGGTGTGGCCCCTTATGTTCATGCTGAGGGCATGTTGGTGCATGGTCAGCAAGTCAACGGCACGCTGATTCGTGGTGTGGTACCTGAGTTGGAGCCACAGGTCTCTGACGTCGGCGACAAGATGGTGGTGGGTAGCCTGCAAGAGCTCAAACCAGGCGAATTCGGCATCATTCTGGGTAAAGATCTGGCGCGTATCCTAGGGCTTCTGGTGGGCGACAAGGTCACTCTGGTCGCGCCGCAGGCCAATGTCACGCCGGCGGGCATTCTGCCCAGACTTAAACGCTTTACCGTCGTGGGCATCTTCGAAGTGGGCATGTATGAATATGACAGTGCGTTGGCCCTGGTGCATACCAGCGATGCCGCCAAGTTATTCCAATTAGGCGATGCCATGACCGGCCTGCGTTTGAAGCTGGACGATATGTATGTGGCGCCGCAGGTGACCTATGAGCTGGCGCAACAACTGCCGGGAAAATACCTGGTCAGCGACTGGACCCGTCAGCATGCCAATTTTTTCCGTGCGATTCGCATTGAGAAGACTGTGATGTTCTCGATTCTGCTGCTGATTGTGGCGGTGGCCGCCTTCAATATTGTTTCCACCATGGTGATGGTGGTAACTGATAAGGTGGCCGATATAGCCATACTGCGTACCCTGGGAGCCACGCCGACCAGCATCATGGGCATCTTCATGGTACAGGGTACAGTGATCGGTCTGGTGGGTACGCTGTTGGGGCTGATCGGCGGCGTGTCGCTGGCGCTGAATGTGGATACCATCGTCCCGGCGATAGAGCAGGCCTTCGGTATCCAATTCTTATCCGCCGAAGTTTATTACATCAGTGAACTGCCCTCGGAGCTGCAGTGGTCCGATGTGATCAAGATCACCCTGGTATCTTTTGCCATCAGCCTGTTGGCGACGATCTATCCGGCCTGGCGTGCGTCGCGCACCCAGCCCGCGGAGGCCTTACGTTATGAGTAATCCTGTTGTCCTGGCCTGTCGCAACCTGTGCAAACGTTTTGATGACGGTAAATTACAGGTGGAGGTATTGAAGGGCGTGGATATGAACGTTGCCCGTGGCGAGCGTATTGCTATCGTCGGCAGTTCAGGTGCGGGTAAAAGCACGTTACTTCACCTGTTGGGTGGTCTGGATGTGCCCAGTGATGGCGAAATCCTCCTGGATGACCAAAATATTGCCGTGATGGGCGAGGCGCAGCGCAGTCGCATACGCAATCAGACCCTGGGCTTCGTCTACCAGTTTCACCATCTCATGCCCGAATTCAGTGCCCTGGAAAATGTCGCCATGCCACTGTTGATCCGTGGCGAATCGGTGGCGCAGGCGACGGCACAAGCGAGCGAACTGTTAGGTCGGGTTGGCTTGGGTGGACGTCTGGGTCACAAACCGGGAGAATTATCCGGTGGTGAGCGTCAACGGGCAGCCGTTGCGCGTGCCCTGGTGACCAAGCCCCACTGCGTGTTGGCCGACGAACCTACCGGTAATCTGGACAAAAAGACTGCCGAAGGGGTTTACGAACTGATGCTGGAGCTGAATCGCGATCTGGAGACCAGTTTTGTGGTGGTTACCCATGACGAGAAGCTGGCTAGTCGCATGGATAGGGTGTTACACATGGAAGATGGTCGTCTGGTCAGATAACAGACTCTAGACGGTTTCTGTTACACGCTTTTTCTGACGGGCTTTCCAGTTGCGCACCACGACAAAGCGCCAGGTCAGTCTGACCAAGATGTTACCCAGCAATGCGCTGCCCAAGGCCAGTAAAAAACAGCCCAATAAAAACGGCTCCCAAATTGCCCCCAGTTTTTCCGTTAGCCAATGCAAGGTGGGTTCGAATTGAATTTTGCGTGGTGGCCGGTTCAGAATCCAGGCGCCGACTTTGTAGGCAAAGAAGAACAGCGGCGGCATGGTCAGTGGATTGGTTAGCCAGACCAGGATGACGGACAGGGGCAGATTGACTCTGATCAATATGGCGATGAATGCCGCCAGTACCATTTGAAAAGGAATGGGTACAAACGCGACAAATAGGCCAACGCTGAATCCGCCCGCCACTGAGCGGCGATTGAGGTGGAGCAGGTTGGGATCATGCAGCAAGGTGCCCAGAAACCGCAGGTGTTGGTGATTCTGGATAAAGTGGTGATCGGGCAGGAAGCGTCGTAAGAATTGCTTTGGCATAAACCACTGCGGCTGCGTTAAGATGACTGGAGAATTACCGGTACGAGAATTATTAGTCGACCATTATCAACATTTTGCCTAAACATACAACTTAAACATTAAAAACAGATGACGCGTTCAGGGATGATCGCCTTTGTTGTTGGTGCCTTGACCTGCCAGTGGCTGGCGGAATTTCCGCAGGCCGCATGGGCAGGAACTCTATTGATATTTCTCCCTTTCTTACGTCTACGGCCTGTCCGTTTGCTGTTTCTATTTGGATTGGGCTTTTTCTACGCGCAATTTCGAGCTGAACTCATTCTAAATAGTGCCCTGCCGCAGGATATGGAGGGGCGGGATATCGATGTGCACGGTGCGATCATCGAGTTACCCCAGATCAAGGATGAATTGACCCGGTTTGTGTTCCTGGTAGATCAGGTCACTGTGGAAGGGGAGCCTCGCCCTTTGTCATTGAAAGTGCGCCTTTCCTGGTACCGGGCCCCCAATAATCTGCGGGTAGGGGATGAGCGCTGCCTGCAGGTGAGGCTTAAACACCCCCGCGGTTTCAGTAATCCCGGCGGATTCGATTACGAGGGCTGGTTGTTTCAACAAGGAATCCGTGCCACGGGCTATGTGCGCAGTGCGAGTGACGCGTATGCGGTTGTAAATCACCCCTGGCGTTTTCCTGTTGATCAATTTCGACAGCGAGTACAGGAAAATCTGCAACAACTGCTCGTAAATCGTCCACAACAGGGGATTATTCTTGCGCTGGCGGCAGGTATACGCGATGGATTGAGCCAGGAACAATGGCGGGTGTTGAGCCGTACCGGCACCAACCACCTCATGGCCATATCCGGTTTGCATATAGGTCTGGTGGCCGGGCTGTTCTATTGGCTGATTTTTCACCTGTGGCGGCAGTTCCCACGTTTGACGACACGCTGGCCGGCAGCCAAGGCCGCCGCCCTGGGGGGATTGGCCGGAGCGCTTTTTTATGCCCTGTTGGCCGGCTTTGCCGTTCCTACCCAGAGGGCACTGGTAATGCTGAGTGTGGTGATGCTGGGGATAGTGCGGCAATATCACGTGGCCGTGAGCCAGAGTCTGCTACTGGCGCTGCTGGCGGTAGTCCTGTTTGACCCTATGAGCTTGATTGCTATCGGATTTTGGCTCTCTTTCGGTGCCGTGGTGGTGATTGTTTTTGCCACCAGTGGAGATTACCAGATTACGCGCCCCAGCTTGTGGCGACGATGGGGAAGGATACAGTGGATCGTGGCCCTGGGTTTGTTTCCGCTTACCTTGTTCTTTTTCCAGCAGACCTCATTGGTGGCCCCATTGGCCAATATCGTCGCCGTACCCTGGGTCGGTGTGTTGGTTGTGCCGCCTGTATTGCTGGGGGTGGTGTTGTCCTTCATTCTTCCCGCTCTGGCCCAATGGGTCTTACTGTTTGGCGATCAGTGTGTTACATTTCTGTGGCTTATTTTGGAGTGGTTTGCAGCCTTGGAATTTGCCGTTTGGCGGCAGCACACACCTTCCCTATCTGCCCTGATGTTAGCCATTGTCGGTGCGGTTTGGCTGTTGAGTCCCCGAGGACTGGGGTTACGTTGGTTGGGAGTCATTTGGTTTTTACCCCTGTTTTTCTGGCGATTGCCATCGCCCGCGGCCGGTGAGGTGTGGATTACCCTACTGGATGTTGGACAGGGCCTGTCCGCGGTAATACGTAGCCAGGAACATACGCTGGTATACGACACCGGTCCGCGCATGAGCGAGGATTTTGATACAGGACGGGCAGTTGTGCACCCCTATCTGGTGGCACAGGGAATTAAACATATCGATTTACTGGTCATTGGCCACAACGACAATGACCATCGAGGAGGGGCCGAATCTCTGTTGCAGGCCATACCTGTGCGGGAATTGTTGACTGGGGCGGGGGTGGAGTTGCCGGCGGTTTACGGCAAGCGCCAATGCCAGCAGGGAGATCGTTGGGCCTGGGATGGTGTGAATATTGAGGTCCTCTATCCCAAAACATCAGGCGAGGAGAGGGGAGGTAACGACTCTTCCTGCGTACTCAAGATCGCAGTTGGCGTTAACGCTTTGCTGTTGACCGGTGATATAGAAAAAGGCACTGAGCGTCATCTGGTCCGAGACCAAGGGGATCGGCTGCGCGCTCAGGTGCTGGTGGTTCCCCACCATGGCAGCGCCACTTCGTCGACAAGACCATTTCTACAGGCAGTTCGACCAAAGATCGCGCTATTTGCCGTGGGTTACCGCAACCGCTTTGGTTTTCCCCGGCCCTCCGTAGTCGAACGCTACGTTGAAGAAAAGGTGAACCTGTACGATACGGCCACCCACGGGGCGATTACAATTCGCATGGATGAACATGGTATGATCGGACGGCCGTTGAGTCACCGTTTGGCTGCCAGACGTTATTGGCATGAAACTCACTAAGAAGAAGGGTGAAAAAGGTGTTTGAACTGATTAAAGCGGGCGGCTGGTTGATGCTGCCCATATTGGCCTGTTCGGTGATTGCGCTGGCGATCGTTGCCGAACGCTTCTGGAGTCTGCAAAGCAAGCGCATCGTGCCGGAAAATCTGGTGGGTGAGATCTGGCATCTCTACCGGCGCAAACAGCTGGATCTCAATCGCATTCAGGAGATTCAGACCTCCTCACCCTTGGGGCGTATTCTTGGCGCCGGACTGGTAAACCTCAATCATAGCCGGGAGATTATGAAGGAGAGTGTCGAGGAGACCGGCCGACACGTCGTGCTGGAACTTGAACGTTACCTCAATACCTTGGGAACCATAGCCTCCATATCACCCTTGCTGGGACTATTAGGCACCGTAATTGGCATGATCAAGGTGTTCGCCACCATCACTTCGCAAGGGGTGGGAAATCCGACTATATTGGCGGGCGGAATATCCGAGGCATTGATTACCACTGCGGCCGGACTCTCCGTTGCGATCCCCAGTTTGATGTTTTATCGCTATTTTCGTGGTCGCGTGGATGAACTGGTCGTCTACATGGAGCAAGAGGCACTCAAGATGGTTGAGATCATGCACGGCGAGCGTGAAACCGATCATATACGGGCGGCAAGCTGATGAACTTCAGACAGACCCGCGAGAAAGAGCTGGACGTCAACATCACGCCTTTGATCGACGTGGTGTTCCTGCTACTGATCTTTTTTATGGTGTCCACAACCTTCAATCGGGAGACCGAAATCAGTATCACACTGCCCGAGGCCAGCGCCCAGAAGGTTGAATCCAAGGATCAACCCATCGAGGTGGTAATCGATCGTAACGGCCGTTATTACATCAACAAGCGCCAGGTGGTAAACAATCGTTTGGAAACCTTGCGCCGTGCCCTGGCAGAGACGGCTGGTGACAAGCGTAATGTCCCAATAATCATCAGCGCCGATGCCAATACCCCGCATCAGGCAGTGATCACCATTATGGACGCGGCGCGCCAGATTGGCATGGTGAAATTGACCTTCGCCGCCAACCAGACGCAGCCCGGACAATGATCTCTGTTGACGGCACCATGACCGGTAAGGCGGCTTACCGGCGCCTGTTGACCTATGTCAAACCGTATAGCGCGGGTTTTGTCGGCGCTATCNNTCGGTCTGGTGGTTGTGGCGGCGACCGAGCCCGGTTTTGCCGCCTTGATGCAACCGATGTTGGATGGCAGTTTCGTCAACAAGGATCCGGTGGCGATCAAGCTGGTGCCCATCATGCTGATCGGCATTTTTATTATTCGCGGAATCGGTGTCTTCGTTTCCACCTACTTCATGACCTGGGTCGGCCGGAATATCATTCGGGATATCCGTGCACAACTGTTTGACCACCTGTTAAATCTACCTACACAGTATTACGACAATAACTCTTCAGGCCAGTTGACCACCCGGCTTATCTACCATGTGGAACAGGTTGCGCAGGCGGCCAGTGAGGCCGTAACCGTTATTATTCGTGACTCGCTGACCATCATTGGTTTGCTGGCCATGATGTTTTATCTGAACTGGATGTTGTCGCTGACCTTTCTATTGGTCGGTCCGATTATCTCGATTATCGTCGTTGTTGTATCCAAACGATTTCGACGTTATAGCCGGCGAATCCAGAGTTCCATGGGGGATGTCACCCACGTCTCGCAGGAGGCCATTGACGGTCATCGTGTGATCAAGATATTCGGCGGCCAACAATACGAATCCGCACATTTTGCCGAGGTCAATGAATACAACCGCCGACAAAACCTCAAGATGGCTGTTACCCAGGCGGCCAATGTTCCCATCAGTCAATTAGTCGCTGCCTGTGCCTTGGCTTTGATCGTTTATCTGGCCACCATGGAGTCTATTTTGGGACAGGTAACAGTAGGGACATTTATGGCCTTTATCTCTGCCATGATGTTGTTGTTGGCACCGCTCAAGCGTCTGATCAATGTCAATGTTACGTTGCAAAAGGGTATCGCTGCGTCACAAAGTATCTTTGGTTTTCTCGATCAACCCAAGGAGGTTGATACGGGCACTCGACCGACCGGCCGAGTGGAAGGTGATGTGAGTTTCCAAGGGGTGGATTTTGCCTATGAAGGGCAGGAAAACTCCGCTTTGCATGATATCAATCTGGATATCAAGGCCGGCAGTTCGGTCGCCTTTGTTGGTCGTTCGGGCAGTGGTAAAACCACCCTGGTCAGTTTGCTACCGCGTTTCTACGACTACAGCATTGGCAGTATCACCATCGATGGCACCGATATACGGGATATGACGTTGGCGTCCCTACGCAGCAATATTGCACTGGTCAGTCAGCAGGTTGTGTTATTTAACGATACCATTGCCAAGAACATTGCTTATGGCAGTCTGGCAGGGGCTACGCGTGAACAGATAGTGCAAGCCGCTCAGGCGGCTCATGCTATGGAATTTATAGAAAAGATGCCTCAGGGGCTGGATACAGTCGTGGGAGAGAATGGTGTACTGTTGTCCGGCGGTCAGCGTCAGCGTTTGGCTATTGCCCGGGCCATACTCAAGAATGCTCCACTGCTGATATTGGATGAAGCCACTTCGGCGTTGGATACTGAATCCGAGCGCCATATTCAGGCTGCCATGGAAGAGTTGATGCAAAATCGTACCACCTTGGTTATTGCGCATCGCTTGTCGACCATTGAGAACGTAGACAATATAGTGGTGTTGCATGAAGGGCGCATTATCGAAACCGGACAGCATGCTGACTTGCTGGCCAAGGGTGGACAGTATGCCAACTTGTATCGCATGCAATTCAGCGACAGTAAATAGATAACACCATGGCGAATCGTACGATTACCGACTTCTGGTATAAACCCCACTGGTTGTCACTGTTGCTGTTGCCTCTGTCCATGATTTTCTTATTAGTGACATTTATCCGCAGGCAGCTCTACAGGCTGGGTTTGCTCTCATCCTATCGTGCGCCGGTACCGGTTATCGTCGTAGGTAATATCACGGTAGGGGGTACCGGTAAAACCCCCTTGGTGGTGTATTTGGTCACCTTGTTGCGCGCGAAGGGTTATAAACCCGGCGTAGTAAGTCGTGGCTATGGCGGTCGCGCCAGTGAATATCCGCTNNTTTGCTGGAACCGCCGGCGATGAGCCGGTATTGATTGCCAGGCGGTGTCGCTGCCCGGTCGTTGTTGATCCGAATCGGCGTCGGGCGGTACGCTACCTGATGGCGACCAGTGCCTGCGATGTGATTATCAGCGACGATGGTATGCAGCATTACGCCCTTAAACGTGACATTGAGATTGCAGTAATTGACGGGCAACGGCGATTCGGTAATTACCTGCCATTTCCGGCCGGCCCCCTGCGCGAGCCGGTTCCAAGGCTAAATCAAGCAGATTTGATTGTCTGCAATGGAGAACCCAAGGTACTTCCGCCAACTTGGCAGGTCATGGGCTTGTCATTTGGCACGGTCCGACGTGTAAGCGATGACCGGGAGATCGGCACTATAGAAGACTATCGCGGCCGTCAGGTTCATGCGGTGGCTGGCATTGGTAATCCTGCCCGATTTTTCAACCAGCTAACCGCTGCGGGGTTGGATGTTCTCGAGCACAGTTTCGGCGACCACCATCGTTTCGTCAGGGAAGATATCTGTTTTGATGATGATTTACCTGTACTCATGACCGAGAAGGACGCGGTAAAANNATGGACAAAAAACTGCTTGATATCCTGGTATGTCCCCTGTGCAAAGGACCTTTGGTATACAAAAAGGATGCACAGGAACTACTCTGCAAAGGTGATCGATTGGCATTTCCGATACGCGATGGAATTCCTGTAATGTTGGAAGAGGAAGCCAGGGCGTTGGAGGCTGATGAGGTACTCTAATGGAATTTCATGTCGTTATTCCTGCCCGTTTTGCCTCTACCCGTTTGCCCGGCAAGCCCTTGCGGGATATTGCCGGTAGACCAATGATACAGCATGTCTACGAACGGGCGCTGGCCAGCGGAGCGGCACGAGTTGTTGTCGCGACTGACGATGAACGAATCGCCAAAGTTGTTGAGGCGTTCAGTGGCGAGGTCTGTATGACATCACCGGATCACCAGTCGGGGACCGACAGGTTGGCTGAAACCGTAGAAAAACTTGGCTTGGGTGACGATGCCGTTGTAGTCAATTTACAGGGGGATGAGCCGCTGATTAATCCGCGACTGTTGACACTGGTAGCCAATAATCTTGCCGTTCACAGCCAGGCCAGCGTGGCAACTCTTGCGGTTCACATAGTCGATAGTACCGATGTATTTAATCCCAATGCGGTAAAGGTAGTGACCGATATGAATGGTTATGCCCTCTATTTCAGCAGGGCGACCATTCCCTGGGATAGAGATCTGTTTACCGATTGGCGCAAACCAGGTTTTCAACCTGAGCCTGAGAGGCATGCTCGTCATATCGGTATTTACGCTTACCGTTGTAGTTTTTTGCGCGCCTATAGCCAGTGGGATAGCTGTGAACTGGAAAGGCGCGAGGCACTTGAACAACTACGAGTACTTTGGCGTGGTCACAAAATTCATGTGGCTGTGATCGACGAGGCACCGGCACCGGGTGTGGATACTTTGGAGGATCTGCGTCGGGTCGAAGCACTACTTAAATCCGGCCAGTGTAAATAACCTGGCCTATTGCTAGAGATCGCTCAAAATGAAACAGGTAAAAGTTTTGATGGTCTGTCTGGGAAATATCTGCAGATCGCCGACGGCAGAGGGTGTATTTACCCATGTAGTTAACAAGGCGGGCCTATCAGACAAAATTCATATCGATTCAGCCGGGACGCACGCCTATCATGTAGGTGAACCACCTGATGAGCGTGCACAGTTGCATGCTAAAAAACGCGGTATCGACCTGTCGCAACAACGTGCGCGCAGGGTCAACGCGGAGGACTTCGCCGTCTATGATTTTATCCTGGCCATGGACCATGAAAACCTGCGCAATCTGCAAGCTATGTGTCCGCCGGATGCACGTCATAAGGTCCAGCTGTTTCTGGACTTTGCACCTGGCCGCCAGGAGTCACAGGTACCGGATCCCTATTACGGCGGGGCACAGGGTTTTGAATTTGTTCTCGATCTGGTGGAAGAAGCGTCTCAGGGATTGTTAAGTCACATACAAAACAAGTTGATGTAATGTAGGAATCCGAAGGTCAGCAACACCAATTGCCGATGACCGCCGGCAGACATTAGCTGCCGGTGGTCATCGGATAGATACTAGCCGGCAGATTATTCCGACGGCTTTTTCGTTTCTACTTGGATTAGGTTTGATGCGGGCGCTGCCGGTGCTTGGGGAGCGGATGCACGCTCGGCAGGGGCACTGGAAGCCGTTACCGCGGGTGCTGTTGCCTTGTCCGGGTTACTTTGAACTGCTGGTCTGGCCCCGTTGTTGCCATCCTTTTGGTTGCCAGTATTCGCTGAAGCGGCAGCTACGTCGCCACTTTGAGACGAACTACGAGCGTTCGCAGAGTGGGCTGTACCACTACCTACACTATTTCTGTCGGGAGCGCGTGATGCTGGCCCTTCACTTGAACTAGTCGATGAGCTACCCGGTTGAGACGTTGCACCAGCATTAGTATCGCGACTATTCTCCGCCTTGGCAGACGGTTCTTTTGCTTCATTCGGGCGGCTGGCTGCAACACCGGCACCGGCTGCCGCTGGCTGGACTGTCTCCTTGGGCGATTCTGATGTAGTACTGCGCTGTTCAGTTGGTTGTGCCTTTGCTGGCGTGGCTACATTACCGTTGGGCTCCTGATTGCGGTTCGGTTGATACCTGCGCCCACTCTCAGAACCGCCGTTGTCACTACGTTGGTTGTCGGAAACATTGGTATCAGTTTCGCTGCCACTCGCCTGATCACTGCCACCTCTGCGCCGTCTACGGTTACCACCGCGCCGACCACGACGTCCACCTGGAGAGCCATATTGATTGCTACTATCTCCACCACGTGTAGAAGGGCGTGGGGCATTGCTTTCGGTGCTACGTTGAGCGCTCGTATCCCCGGTTTGCTGCCGGTTTTCAGCGTTCTCAACAGGCGGGTTTGTATTTCCTTTGGATTGATGGCCGTGCTGAGGCTGCCTGCCAGTGCGATCACGTCCACCCCGTTGATTAGTCGAAGGGCGTTGCTGACGTTGTGTTTGATGGCCAGTGGTGGCACGCTGCGGTCGCGACTTAGTGGTTGATTGAGTGCGTTTGGCGGTCGCTTTCTCCTTGCTACCGAACAAGGCCTTCAATATTCTGGTTAATATTCCCGGCTTTTTCTCACCCGAAGTACGTGGTGCCGGCGTGGGAGGCACTACGGTTTTAACCGCAGGCTCTTCAATTACCGGTTTGGGTCGATTGACCAGCGACTCCAGGTCCTGTTCCTGTTTTGTCGCCATCTCATAGCTGGCGCTGTCCTCAGGCACGCTGTCAGACTGACGGATTCGTTTTACCTCGTAGTGAGGGCTGTGAAAATCCGAATTGGGAATGACCAGAATATCGATTTTCTGTCTTTCCTCAATAGAATTGATAACGTGGCGTTTCTCATTTAACAAAAAGGTCGCAACATCGACAGGTACCTGTGAGACGATTTGCTTGGTGTTCTCTTTCATGCCCTCTTCTTCGATGATGCGAAGAATGGACAGTGCCAAAGATTCCGTACCTCTGATAGTGCCCTGTCCCTTACAGCGTGGGCAAATGATCTGACTGGATTCGCCCAGTGACGGACGCAACCGTTGGCGTGACATCTCAAGCAGGCCAAAACGCGATATGCGTCCAATCTGCACGCGCGCACGATCCAGTTTCAAGGCCTCTTTCAGGCGATTTTCCACCTCTCTTTGATTGCGGGCAGATGTCATATCGATGAAATCGATGACTATCAGGCCGCCAAGGTCACGTTGGCGCAACTGACGGGCGATTTCATCGGCGGCCTCCAGATTTGTCATCAAGGCCGTCTCTTCGATGTCGCCGCCTTTGGTGGCTCGTGCGGAGTTGATATCGATGGAGACCAGCGCCTCGGTATGGTCGATGACTATCGCACCGCCGGAGGGCAGGCGAACTTCACGTTGAAACGCTGACTCGATCTGACTCTCGATCTGGTAGCGAGTGAACAGGGGGACCTTATCCTGATAGAGTTTTACCTTGTTCAGGTTGTACGGCATTACCAAGCGTACGAATTCCTGAGCCTGATTAAAGACATCGGGATCGTCAATCAGGATTTCATTGATATCCTTGCGGAAGTAGTCGCGGATAGCGCGGATGACTACATTGCTCTCCTGATAAATCAGAAAGGGGGCAGGTTTTTCAGCAACAGCGGTGGAAATGGCAGACCACAAGTGGAGGAGATAGTCCAAATCCCACTGCAGTTCTTCATTGGTTTTGCCAACACCTGCCGTGCGCACGATCAGACCCATATTCTCCGGGACATTGAGATCGCTCATGACCTCGCGGATTTCACTACGGTCTTCACCGGAAATGCGGCGTGATACCCCACCGGCTCGCGGGTTATTGGGCATCAGCACCAGATAGCGTCCCGCCAGACTGATAAAGGTCGTCAAGGCGGCACCTTTATTGCCCCGCTCTTCTTTGTCGACCTGAACGACAATCTCCTGGCCTTCTTTCAGGACTTCTTTGATATTGATCCGGCCACTGGTATCGGCAGAGGGGTCGAAATAGCTGCGTGATACTTCTTTGAAGGGAAGAAAACCGTGTCGTTCAGCCCCATAGTCAACGAAGGCTGCCTCGAGGCTAGGCTCAATACGGGTGATTTTGCCTTTATATATATTGGCTTTTTTCTGTTCCCGGGATGAGGATTCGATATCCAAATCAAATAAACGCTGGCCATCGACCAACGCTACCCGCAACTCTTCCGGTTGAGTCGCGTTAAATAACATTCTTTTCATCTATATACTCTCGCAAGGCCATAGCTCATCGCATGGCGCGAGGGCGGTCTATTCACCGAGGTTCTCAGGCCCGATTAATGCGGGCTAGCTGTCGCGATTGAGAGTTACATCAAATCAATCGCTTAGGGTGCCTGTGTAAAGACGCTACCCTCTGGCTTACTACTTAGCTATGGTAATTCTTTGCATCTCTCTGTATCTGGGTGAGCGATGCGGAAACCCGTACATGCCTCTTTGAATGGGTGCATAAGGCATGTTCCAGAACTCGTTATCCAGACTCTACGAAGGGTTATAACATCTTTTATACGCCTTTTGAGCCCGTCTATATAATGATATAGTATAGAAATTCAATTTGCACTCCTATTTTATCCACATTTCAGTAAGTTTCCCTGGTTATCTCGAAAAGTATGAGCAAATCTGGTGATTTAAAGGCTCTCGGTGTTCAGTTTGTCGATGTCTCCGAGGAGTATGCCGGTCAGCGTATCGACAATTTTCTATTGGCTCGCCTGAAAGGCATACCAAAATCATATGTTTATAGAATATTGCGTAAAGGTGAGGTTAGGGTCAACAAAGGCAGGATAGGTCCCGAATACCGCTTGAAAACCGGCGACCAAGTGAGAGTGCCTCCCTATCGGCCGGCCAAAATGGAGCCGGGGCAGGTGATAGTGCCCGGCGGGGCCACCAAACGAATAGAAGACGCGATCCTCTACGAAGATAACCATTTAATAGCCATGGATAAACCCTCGGGCATGGCTGTTCATGGCGGGAGCGGTCTCTCCTTTGGCGTAATCGAGGCTCTGCGCGCAAACAGGCCTTCTCATACCCGGCTGGAGTTGGTGCACCGTTTGGATCGGGAGACCTCGGGATGCCTATTAGTGGCCAAAAAAACCAGTACCTTGCGGCGTCTTCATGAAGCAATGCGCGGGGATGGTCTACGTAAGACCTATTTGTTGCTGGTCAAGGGTCATTGGGTTGGCGGGAGTCGGCTGGTAGACGCGCCGCTGAAGAAGAATACGCTTCAGTCAGGTGAGCGCATGGTCCGAGTTGATTCGGCCGGCAAGCCTTCACAAACCGAATTTCGCCTTGTAACACAATTTGCGGATTGTGCCTTGCTAGAGGCCAATCTTAAAACCGGTAGAACCCACCAGATTCGCGTACATGCAGCATCGATAGGCCACCCTATAGCCGGTGATGATAAATATGGCGATGAGCAGTTTAATCGCATGATGAAGGCGAGGGGATTGAACCGATTGTTTTTACACGCAGCTTCGCTGGTTGGTGAGTCGGAATTGGTACCCGGTTTGCACGCAATATCGGCTCCGTTGCCGGACGACTTAAAGTTGGTACTGGATAAAATGACATGACTAGATTGACGGAAATTAAGTTAGTTGCCTTTGATTGGGATGGAACTCTGATGGATTCGGAGGCGCAAATTGTTTCAACCATGCAGCAAGCGATATCATCCCTTGGCTTGGTTGGGCGCAGTGAAGATCAGATTCGTAACATCATTGGCCTAGGGTTGTCGGAGGCAGTGCAGACCTTGTATCCGGAGCAAGGTGAGGAATTGGTACGCCGCTTGGCAGATGAATACAGACACCATTTTTTAGTCAATACGGAAATTGCGCCACCCGAGATGTTTGCAGGCGCTATAGCTACGCTGGATAATTTAGTTAAGAAGGGCTATTTTGTCGCGGTGGCAACGGGTAAAGGGCGGCGCGGTCTGGACAAGGCCTTGAAGGTGACTGGGTTGGATGGTGTATTTCATGTCACCCGCTGTGCAGATGAAACGCGTTCGAAGCCCCATCCTCAGATGTTGTACGAGATTATGGATTTTGTAGGTGTCGATCCGATGCAAACTGTTATGGTCGGTGACACGGAGTATGATATGTTGATGGCCAAGAATGCCGGTACTCATGCGGTAGCCGTTGATTACGGTGTGCATAGTAAGGAAAGGTTGTTACAGTGTGAGCCGATTGCCGTTCTCAGCGGGATCGAGCAATTACTGCACTGTTTGGGTGAAGCGGATTAATTCAAAGTGACTGGGTAAACTATGTCGGGACAAGATGAAAATAATACAATAATTGGTGATCAGCAGGCTAAGGATCCCTGGACCCAATCCGGCGTGCAGCCCGGTACGACAACCAATGCTGAATCATTGGAAAAAGGAGACTGGCAGCAGGATGTCATAAATAGACTGGCATTTGCCGCCTTGAATGAACAGCGCCGGGCGAGACGTTGGGGTTTGTTTTTTAAGTTTCTGGCTTTCGCCTACTTCACTGTTATTTTGTGGGTCTGGTTGGCTGGGGAAGGCGCGCAGACATCCTTGGGTAAGGGGAAGCATGTTGCGCTGGTAGACGTGGACGGCGTGATTTCAGCTGATCGTGATGCGAACGCCGATAGCATTATCACTGGATTGAGACATGCCTTCGACGATAAGAATACCGCGGGCGTGATTATGCGAATCAATAGCCCGGGTGGTAGTCCGGTTCAGGCAGGCTATATCAATGATGAGATCGTACGCCTGCGGTCAAAATACCCAGACATAAGACTCTATGCTGTTATTGGCGATATCTGCGCCTCTGGTGGCTATTATATCGCCAGCGCGGCGGATGAGATTTATGCCGACAAAGCCAGTTTGGTAGGTTCGATCGGTGTCATCATGGACGGGTTTGGTTTTGTTGATGCGATCAAGAAACTCGGTGTTGAGCGACGTCTGATTACCGCGGGTAAGAATAAGGGATTTCTCGATCCATTCTCACCACAGAAAAAGGAAGAGGTTGCTCATGTCCAGGGATTGCTGGCAAACATCCATCGGCAATTCATCGAGGTTGTTAAACAGGGTAGAGGGGACCGGCTTAAGACCACCACTGATCTTTTTTCTGGTCTTGTATGGACTGGCGAACAAGGTGTGGAATTGGGACTGGTGGATGGTTTGGGTAGTTCAAGCTATGTGGCGCGAGAAATAATCGGCGTAGAACGCATTGTGGATTTCACGCCGCGTCCTGATTATCTGGATCGTTTTGCGGACAGTATCGGTTTGGCTATGGCCAGGATTTTGGCTAGTACCGTAGAAATCAGTATTAAATAATTTGTACGCCCTCATTCTCCAGCATTCTACACAAGGCAATTAAAGGCAGACCGATAAGTGTGTTGGGGTCGTCACCAGACATTCTGTCAAACAGGGCGATGCCGAGCCCTTCCGATTTGATGGAACCTGCGCAATTATAGGGCTGCTCCTTGCGCAGGTACCTGTCAATTTGTTCATCGGTCAATTTTCTGAAATGGACGTGGTAAGGGACAAGCTCCCGCTGGATTTTTCCTGTTGCACTGTTTATGACGCAAAGCCCAACATAGAAGCTTACCTGGCGGCCGGAGCAAAGTTTTAATTGCCTGACGGCTGTTTCATGGTCACCGGGCTTGCCCAATATTTTTTCGTCGATACAAGCTACTTGGTCTGCACCAATTATCAGGCTGTTTTGGTTGGATTTGGCTATGACGCCAGCTTTTTCACAGGCCAGGCGTACGACAAGATCTGTGACTGTTTCCCCTGGGTTAGCGGATTCGTCGATATTGGGCGAGGCTGTCGTATAAGTGATCTCCAGTTTATCCATCAAGGCCTTACGGTATGGGGAAGTGGACGCGAGGATGATTTCAGGGGACATGGTTTATACCAATTGGAGTCTGCCAGATGGTGGCTAATAGTACACGGGGTCCGGGCGGATGACAAAAATGGCGAATTGCCTTGATTAACCGTTGAAATTCCATTCGATTGCGGGTAGCATGCGCGGGCTATTGGACAGTGTCCGATTGAATACGGGGTATAGCGCAGTCTGGTAG
>DKAX01000096.1 GCA_002450975.1 Proteobacteria bacterium UBA6915 | reverse complement strand
GGTGGAACGGCCGGAGGTGCCGACTTTGGCCACGGTCTGGCCGCGGGACACGACATCGCCGACCTTGACGACGACGGCGCTGGCGTGGGCGTAGCGGGTGGCGTAGCCCTGGCCGTGATTCACTTCCACCATGTTGCCGTAGCCGGTCTTGGGGCCGGCGTAGGTGACGACCCCGTCACCCATAGCCATGATCGGACTACCCATGGGGCTGGCGATGTCGACCCCGCGGTGGTGCGAGCGGTGGCCGGTGAAGGGATCGTTGCGCATACCGAAGCTTGAGGACATCCAGCCACCGTTGACCGGCCAGCCGGCGGGGGTAACCGCGGCCTGCAGCTGGTTGTCGATCAGCACCGACTGCAGGGCCGTCAAGCGGGCGCTTTGCTGTTCGATCTGCTCGGACAGGAGGTCGAGCGAGCCGAGGAATTCGCCGGGGGACTGGGTACCGCCCTTGATGTCGGCCGCCGGGCCACCCATGGCTGGCTGTACGTTGAAATCAAACTCCCGGGGATCGAGACCGGCCATGCGGGTCAGGCGACCGCCGAGGGCGTTCAACCGCAGGACCTGGGCCTGCAGTCGTCCGAGGCGCTGGGCCAGGGCATTCAAATGGGTTTCGGTATGCCGACGGGTGCGGTCCAGCAACTGGCTCTGGGCCTGTAACTGCGCCTGCTGGCGCTGGATGACGCTGCCGTCGAGCAGGACCCCGTGGCTGGTCAGTTTCAGCACCTGGAAGGACAGGACACCGAAGAACACCGGCAGTACCAACAGGCCGACGACGCCGATGAGCAGTGCCTGCCGATGGGAGAGGGAGGAATTGCCACCACGCCTCCCTTTAGATGGTACAACTATTATATTCATCTAAACCAATCTCCTCGCTGCGTCCCCCGGGGCAGTACCCCAAAGAATCACTTTATTGTTGTTCAGGTTACCGGCGCAGTCGTGACAAAGGCAATCGGCGCCTTGTCCGCGTCATCATAGGAAACAAGTTCCCACGCATCTTCCTGCTGCAGCAATGTGCGCAACAGCCGGTTGTTGAGAAAATGACCGGACTTGTGCGCGCTGAACGCTCCGATCAAGGGATGCCCCAGCAGATACAGATCGCCGATTGCATCCAAAATTTTGTGCTTTACGAATTCGTCGTCATAACGCAGTCCGTCATCATTCAGAATTCTGAATTCGTCCATCACGATTGCGTTATCAAACCCGCCACCGCGGGCAAGTCCGTTTTGTTGCAGCAATTCAAGATCGCCCATGAAACCAAAGGTGCGCGCCCGACTCACCTCGCGAACAAATGAAGTGGTGGAAAAATCCATCGAAGAAGTCTGTGAGGTCGATTCGAATACCGGGTGATCAAAATCGATGGTGAAAGAAACCTTGAAGCCCTCGAACGGCTCGAAGCGAACCCATTTGTCCTCTTCGCGCACTTCCACCATTTTCTTGATGCGTAAAAACTTTTTCGGCGCATCCTGTTCATGAATACCAGCAGACTGCACCAGGAACACAAAAGGTCCAGCGCTACCATCCATAATGGGCACTTCCGGCGCGGTCAGATCCACATAAGCGTTATCGATGCCAAGACCGGCAAACACCGACATCAGATGCTCAACCGTCGAAACACGAACACCGTCTTTTTCAATAGTTGTCGACAGACGTGTATCGCTTACATTCTCGGGACAGGCAAGAATTTCGACTGGCTCATCAAGATCAACACGACGGAATCGTATACCGGAATTGGGGGCAGCCGGTCGCAGGGTAAGATAAATCTTCTCACCCGTATGCAGGCCCACTCCAGTGGCTCGAATAATGTTCTTAAGCGTTCTCTGTTTTATCATTTATTTTTCAATAAGTTACCGACCGGGCTTTATTTGGCCCCGATTCGGTTCTCAACGCTATTTAGGTAGAGAGAACAATAAAGACTACCTAATTTCATGGGGTTTGGCTATGCATTTAAAGGGAAATACACGGCTGTGTCCAGCCGCGACGGGTCGGGAGATAACCAGTCGCAACCGGACCACCGATAAGCGGTACCCGATACCGCTGTCTACGATTTAATCAGCCTGTTTCCTTAAAAATGCCGGGATATCCAGGTATTCCATTGAATCGCCGCCCCCTGTCCCGGTGCGTCGATTGCGAATGACCGTGGGCGTATCCAGCTCCTCGAAGTCGGCCACGGGCCCGGTGCCTGTCTTGATAACCTTGTAGGGCGCCTGGCGCTTGACCTCGACCCCAAGACCGGTTGCGACCAGGGTCACTCGCAGATCGCCCTTCATTTCCGGGTCGATAACGGTACCCATGACCACCGTGGCATCATCGGAAGCGTACTCCTTAATAATATTGCCGACTTCCTCGAACTCTCCAATCGCCATATCCGGACCTGCCGTCACATTAATAAGAATGCCGCGCGCTCCGGAGATATTGACGTCTTCTAGAAGCGGGCTGTGCACTGCGGCTCGGGCGGCTTCCTGCGCCCGCTCTTCACCGCTGGCAACTGCCGAGCCCATCATGGCCATGCCCATTTCCGACAT
>DKAX01000019.1 GCA_002450975.1 Proteobacteria bacterium UBA6915 | reverse complement strand
TTTGTCGTATACCAAATGACATCTTTATTGTTGTCTCCTCCAATTGCCTTAAAGCACTTATTGTATATGGATTTAATATTCATTGTTTCTCGCCAACGGCCCGGAGTTGAGCTGCATCGGGCGGTGGTTGAGATGAAGCGGAGCTTCGTCTCGGCCGCCGTCCGATGTCAGCTCGAACGACTTGGTGGCGGCCGCGAATCAGCGCGCAAGCCAACATTTAAGCCCGGAGGCTGGAATGTTCCATCAGCGTCAGCCAATGCCAGCCGCCAGCAAGGCGTTTGAGCTGGTCACAGCTCAACTCCGGGCCGGTGGCGCCGCGCGCAGCGTGGCGCCACCAACACAATATACGGAGCGTGCAAGGTATGCCATATCGAAAACGCACAGAAATGGCAAAACGCTTGGCAGCAGCCAGGGAGGCGCAGGAACGCAAACGACTTGAAGGGCCGGCTCCGGAGTATCCTGCGGACCTTCCCGGGCTGCGGCGCGAGGTGATCGTGCGTGACCATGATTTCGCTAATGTCGAATATCGATTCGAGCTGTGGCGGACGAACCGGGTGGATTGCTACAAACTGGTTTGCGACGGGAATATGATTGCGGAGCGGGTCGGATGGGCCAGGGCGCTTGAGATCATCCGCAAGGGATTTGTGCGGGTACGAGCCGTATGATTCAGTAGTTGTCGGGTAGCAAATAAGAAATTCGTAAACCAACAAGATTGCCATTGCATGATCTTGTTGGTTTAGGTACCATTAGTTTGCCACGGGTTGACATCCGGCCGGCAAACACCCTTGGACGGGACTGAAAAATGCCAAACAACCACGAAATCTGCCAACTATTGAGCCTGCCCTGGGGTGGGCTAAGAAAGAAGGGATCTTGCCTCGCACAATCCTTTGTGCATAGTTCCGTCCAACCTTCTTTTTTAAGTCAAGCGATAGTTGGTAGTTTTCGTGGCTGTGGGGCTCCCAGATGAAAAACGGAAACTGGATCCCAATCAGTAAAAACGCCGTACAGTTTTTGCCGATGGACAGACCATATACAAAACTGGAGGCAATGGTTTCCCTGACGTTCGACTATGACCAGAACAACCATGTCACCGTAGCCGGGTATGCCTCTCTTTGGAGGTGGTCAAGGAAGAAGGTAGCAAAGTTCATAGATGACGCAAAAGCCCAGATAAATTACCCAGAAGAAACCGGGAAAAAGCAAAATCAAAAGGGGCAGATAGGGTTACAGATAAGGGACAGATCAGGAACAGATAAGGAACAGATGATTCTGATTGATAACAAGTGTTTACCGACCGAAAAGAACAGACCAGGAACAGATGAGGAACAGATAAGGAACAGATCGGGTAGCACTACTAAAGATACTAAGATACTAGATACTAAAAAAGAACCTAAAACCCTTTGTGCTGAAAAAGCCAAACAAAAGAAAATTAAATTTGACCCCATAAAATTCAAGCCTGATTTCTTAGAAGAAAAAATATGGGCGGATGCAATTGAAACCCGCAAACTGAAAAAACTCCAAAACACAGAACTTGCCCTGAAGCCGTTTGTCCGAGAATTGGAACTTGCCATTCAAAGAGGCTTTACCCCCGAGGAGTGCATAGAGGAATTTGCGACAAGCAAGTGGACACGATTCAAGGCCGAGTGGATGAAGCGTGTGAAGGTTGGGAATGAATCTGGATTATCCGCTGCAGGGCAGAGAACTGCAGCGGCATCCATGGCATGGCTACAGAGAGAAAGGGAGGTTGGGGAATGAACAAAGCAGATGAAGGAGCATTCGCAAGTATCTTTGTTGGCCTCACAGAGATTTATGGGAAAGAATCTTCGACCGTTGTGCAGAATATTTTCTGGAATGCGTTGAAAGATTATGACTTCGATGCTGTACGAGGTGCCTTTTCCGCTCATGTCAAGTCTCCTGATAATGGGCAATTTTTCCCAAAGCCTGCCGACATTATCCGTCTGATTGCCGGGACATCTAAGGACTCAGCATTTATTTCCTGGAGCAAGGTCGAGCAAGCAGTACAGCGTATAGGGCCATACGAAACGGTTGTGTTTGATGATCCGATTATCCATCTTGTTGTTGCAGATATGGGCGGTTGGATAATGTTAGGTGAGAAGACCAGCGAAGAATGGCCGTTTATTCGCAATGAGTTTGTAACCAGATACCAAGGGTACAAATCCTCGACTAGAAACATACCACACGCAAACAAGCTTGTAGGGATCACAGAGGCTACGAACAGGCAGAGGGGGTACGAGATACCTGATCCTGTGTTGATCGGGAACACAGAGCAAGCCATGGCTGTTCTCGGCGGTGGTACAGACAAGCCGAGACTCGAATACAGCAAGGCAAACGATCTTGCCAGGAAGGTAGGCAGGTTTATAACCGAATGAGGGGTGACATGGTATGGGGAAATACGACGAGTTTGACAAGAAGCTGACCGAGGCAATCGTGCAGGGGAAGGAGATTTCTCGAGGCTGTGCGTGTGTCTGCGACATGACGCAGATCAGATCAGCGCCAAATCCATGGGCGTGTTTGGTCCTACTCCTACATGGAGGATCATAGACCGGCGGCTGCAAGCACTTCGCAAGGCGGGAAAGATCTTTTTCCATGGTGGCATTTGGCATTTGGCAAAAGGTGAATGGCAAAAGAATCCATAATTGTGGTACAATGGCCTGAATATCAGGGTCTATAAAATCGGGGCGTAGCGCAGCCGGGTTAGCGCGCCTGCCTTGGGAGCAGGAGGCCGGAGGTTCGAATCCTCTCGCCCCGATTTATAAAGACTCAAGCACGCACCCGTAGCTCAAAGGATAGAGCAGCTGACTTCTAATCAGCAGGTCCCAGGTTCGAGTCCTGGCGGGCGTGCCACCCCGCGCGTCGGTCGCGGATT
>DKAX01000128.1 GCA_002450975.1 Proteobacteria bacterium UBA6915 | reverse complement strand
GTCCCGTAGCGTTGGGTTTTGGCATTAAATGCCACCTTGATCGCTTTGTCGACATCCGCCTTGTCATCGATATAGACATGACAGACTCCGTGCAAATGCTTGATCACCGGCACCCGGGCATCCTGACTAATGCGTTCGATTAGCCCCTTGCCACCACGCGGCACGATGACGTCCACATATTGCGACATGGTGATGAGCTCGCCTACCGCAGCACGATCCGTGGTTTCCACCACCTGTACGACTTCGGCCGGAAGCCCGGCGGCCTTGAGGCCCTCGTGGATGCAGGTCGCAATCGCCTGGTTCGAATACTGGGCTTCCGAGCCGCCCCTCAGGATCGCGGCATTTCCCGACTTGAGGCACAACCCCGCAGCATCGGCGGTAACATTAGGGCGTGATTCATAAATGATGCCGATCACCCCGAGCGGTACCCGCATCTTGCCTACCTGAATGCCGGAAGGACGGTAATTCATATCGGTGACTTCACCCACCGGATCCGGCAGGGCAGCAATCTGACGCAGTCCTTCCGCCATGGCAGCGATACGTTCTGGATTCAGCTCCAAGCGATCCAGCAATGCAGCATCCAGCCCCTTGGCCGCACCGGCCTCCATGTCCTTGCGGTTTGCGGCCAGCAACTCAGCCTCGCGCGCCACAATGGCATCGGCGGTGGCCAGCAAAGCCTGATTCTTCGGACCAGTCGGCGTCCGCGCCAGAACCCGGGCCGCCTGGCGGGCCTGTTGCCCTACCTGTTGCATATACTGTTTTACGTCGACGTTGGCATCCATTCTGTTTCACTCATCATTTATCAGGCGCTGACGGCCTTAAATAGCGGTAGCCCAGCCACTTTCAGCGTCAATTGTAACAATTCATCCCACGGCTTGCCCGTTACCTGGCCCTTGATGACCCGCTCAATTTCTCCGACCTGCCACAACAGACCCTGCCAGCGTTTAAGGGGGTAGCGTTGCAGAGCCGCCTGCACCGCACGTTTGCGCTTGTCCCACACCCGATACTGGGTCAGGACCTGGCTCATGGCCTGTCCTTGCTGCAAAGCTCGACTCATACCGCTAAGACTGCGAATTTCCCGCCCGAGCGCCCATAACACCAGCACCGGCTCAACACCTTCAGCCTGCAGGCCATACAGAATACGTACTGCACGGGCAGCATCCCCGAGCAAGACCGTGTCCACCAGGCTGAACACGTCGAATCTGGCGCTATCGGACACCGCCGCTACGACTTGCTCAGCATCGACGGTACCCCCACCACTCAACAGGCGAAGCTTTTCCAGTTCCTGATCCGCAGCCAGTAGATTGCCTTCCACCCGCTCGGCAAGCATCGCCAGAGCCTCGGGGGTTGGCTGCATATCACGCAGTTGCATGCGTTGCTTGATCCACTGCGCTAACTTATCCGCTTCCACCGGCCAGACCTGAACCACCACCCCGTTCTGCTCCAGCGCCTTGAACCACTTGGTATTCTGTTGGGCTTTCTCCAGCTTGCCGGCTACGATCAACAACACCGTGTCTGCAGGTGGATGGTCGCAATAACGCTGCAGCGCCTTACTACCGGCATCGCCGGGTTTCCCACTGGGTATCCGCAGTTCCAGCAGGCGCTTANNCGTGCATGACCTCGCGATCCGTATAGCCCAGTTCCTGTGCCTTGTGACGGATCGCGCTACTCACCTGCTCCAATTGAAAGGGCTCTTCACCGGATACCAGATAGACAGGCGCCAGGCCATTGCCAAGATGGGCCTGGATTTGTTCAGGACGCAGGCGCACTTGAGCTTGCCTTGGGGGGAGTTGGTACAGGATTGTCGAGCCCTGCCTTCAGACGGCGCAGCATCTGGCGAACGGCGTCCTCACGCATTTCGCGCAGCAGGCGGACTTCTTCATCCGCCTTGGCCAAAGTCTGGGTAGGATCGTAGCGATACTGGCGGCGTAAACTGATCGATTGCTGAACAACACGATTGGTGCCGTCCGGATCATCCAAGCGAAATCCCAGCGTGTAAGCCAGCTCATATTCATTCGCCTGGCCAATGCTGTCGACCGAAAGCACGCGACGCTCAGAGGAATCCTGAGTAATCACCAACACACTTCGAGCGTTCCGCACCGAATCCACCACCTGCCCACCCACACGGCTTAAACCATTTCGCAGGGCTATCCCCAGCTCACCGTTAGGCCGGGTGCCTTGTATGGCTACCTCGGTTAATTCCGACGGCAGATCGATACTACCCCGCAGTCGAAAGCCGCAACCGGCAAATAAGGCCATGACACCAGTACATAGAATTAGGGCCACAACGGTATAAACAACACGCTGACGTTGTGTATAGAAAAAGGATCGCGTCATTACCATTTCAGTTTGATTGTAATACAACTTACTTGACTACCACGTTAACCAGCTTACCGGGCACCACGATGATCTTCACAATACCCTTGCCCTCGAGAAAACGTTGCACGTTCTCATCGGCCAGGGCAGTTTCCTCAATCAACTTGCGGTCCGCATTCGCTGCCACCGCGATCCGGGCACGTAGCTTGCCATTAACCTGGACCACGATTTGGATCTCATTGCGACTCAGGGCATCCTGATCCGCCTGTGGCCAGGCACAATCAATAATCGCATTATGATGGCCCAGGGCTTGCCACAGACTGTGGCAAACATGGGGCACAATCGGCGCCAGTAACTGCACGACCATTTCCAGCGCTTCCTGCACCACGGCACGATCTTGCGGGGCTGCATCTTCATACCGGTTGAGGGCATTGAGCAGCTCCATAACGGAGGCGATCGCGGTATTGAAGGTAAAGCGGCGTCCCACGTCATCACTGAACTTTGCCACGGTCTCATGGACCTGACGACGCATGGCGCGTTGCGCATCGGTCAGGTTTTCCACCTTCAACGCCGGCGGCCGACCCACTTGCACATGACTGTAGACCCGCTTCCACAAACGCTTCAGGAAACGGTGCGCGCCTTCCACCCCGGCAGCGGACCATTCCAGGCTTTGCTCCGGCGGTGCGGCAAACATCATGAACAGGCGCGCTGTATCAGCGCCATACTGTTCAATCAAGGCCTGGGGATCAACCGTATTACCCTTGGACTTGGACATCTTGGCCCCGTCCTTCAGCACCATGCCCTGGGTCAACAGGTTGGTAAACGGTTCATCATTAACTACTAAACCCTCATCCCGTAACAGCTTGTTGTAAAACCGCGCATACAGTAGATGCAAAATGGCATGTTCGATGCCGCCAATGTACTGATCGACTGGCAGCCAGTAATTGGCACGCGCATCCAGCATCGCCTTGTCATTACCGGGACTGGCATAACGGGCAAAGTACCAGGAGGATTCCATAAAAGTATCAAAGGTATCAGTCTCCCGTTCCGCCTTGCCGCCACATTGTGGGCAGGTGGTTTGATAGAAGGCCGGCATTTTCTTGATGGGTGAACCCACACCATCGAAGGAGACCTCCTCCGGTAATACCACCGGCAGATCCGCCTCCGGCACCGGNNTGCGTTTGTCACCCCGACCCTGTTGTTGCAGGTTTGCAGCAATGGCATCAAACGCTTGATGGGACGACAGGCCACTGAATTCAGCGGAGTCGATAAGCACGCCCTTGTCGGTAAACGCCCTGGCTTGCAGTTCAACCTCGATGTCAGCCGAAACCGGGGCAATGACCTGCCTGAGCGGCAAGCCGTACTGGCGGGCAAATTCCCAGTCTCGCTGATCATGCGCCGGCACCGCCATCACCGCCCCTTCGCCATAGCCCATCAATACAAAGTTGGCGATGAATACCGGCACCCGGTCGCCAGTCACAGGATGGATCGCTTTGAAACCGGTATCCATGCCCTTTTTTTCCATTGTTTCCAGAGTGGCTTCGGCCACACCACTGGCCTGGCATTCTTTTATAAAGCTAGCCACATTGGCGGCACGCTTGGCCGCGGCCCGAGCCAAGGGATGTTCGGCCGCAACCGCCACATAGNNCACCGTCAGGTCATTGGGGCACCAATTGACCGGCGCAGTCTTGCGGTACACCAGACCCTTCTTGAACAGGCGGGTAAACAGCCATTGCTCCCAGCGATAATAGTCGGGATCACAGGTCGCCAGTTCACGCTGCCAGTCATAAGCCAGTCCGAGGCGTTTCAATTGACCGCGCATGTAATCGATGTTCTCGCGGGTCCATTTCGCCGGTGGTACATTGTGCTGAATGGCGGCATTTTCGGCCGGCAGGCCAAACGCATCCCAGCCCATGGGTTGCAACACATTCTTGCCCTGCATACGTTGATAACGGCTGATGACATCGCCAATGGTGTAATTGCGCAC
>DKAX01000079.1 GCA_002450975.1 Proteobacteria bacterium UBA6915 | reverse complement strand
TTCTATCTTCACGGTGTTTTTTAAAGACCAGATTGACCGGAGCATGTCGTTGGCCTGAGAATCGAGGTTTTTCCTCGGTGTCCCATTTTTAGGCGTTTGCCCACATCGAGAGCCAGCTTTGCGGGAATGCTGGAGCCTCACGCGCTGTATGTAGGCTCTTTGTTCACTGGAGAACAGCCATCAACTTCGCGATTCGATAGGTGTGCTGTATGGCCACTCTAGTGTGCATCCAGACCGGCATTCCGAGGCGCGGTGCCTATGATCTCGTCGTCCAGCCAGCGCCGCAGCATTACCCCAAACTCAGTCGCGACATCGACATTAGGAAAATCATGTTCCAGAGTCCCGCCAATGGCCTCAAGTGAGTCGCCGCTAAGGATGCAGGCTATAGCGGCGGATTCGATTTCCGCGAGACTGCGAAAATGTGGCGAATATGCTTTGCGCCATATCAAAATATCGATGGGCTGCGGCAGGCGCTCCACAGGCGGCGGGGCTTGGTCCTGGTTGATGGCATGCCAGATATCCAGGGTGTTGAAGTATTGCTTGGTAATGCTTAGCGTCGGAACCGGCTGCAATTGGATGCTGATACTATCCGCGCTGGCTAGATCTTGTAGCTCGTCGTCCGTCATTACACCACTGTCGGCGCCATCAAAGGCTCTTCGCAGTTTCCAGTCCATCAGCGCGAGTTCCGAGACTTCCTTGTCATCGGCGAGCTGTTCAGCCAGAAAATTTGGAAACTCCCGGCCATAAAGGCCAATGTTGGTGTATGTTGACTGGTGTGACTGCACGTAGGCAGCCGCGAGTTGGTGAAACCAGTCATCCCCCAGATAGATGGCGGTATGTTCAAAAGTGTCCAACAACACATCGATGAGTCGTATGCGGTAGGCGTTGTAATAAATTCCCAGGCGATCTAGAGATGTCAATCCGTGAATGGATTCGTTGACCCAGTCCGCGCCTTTGCGCTCGGAATCCAGTAAAATTCGTTGAAAGTCGTTTTGTAATTCGATCAGGTTCATACGGCAATCTTCGAGTTCAGAACGTCGTTGGCGATAGATCGGGCCATATCCAGCTCAGATATCAGCTCCGAGAGCGATGGGATGTTGTCGTCGCGTTCGATCATTGTGGGCACATAGCCAAAGTGAAGTAGGGCCTGCCGGTAAAGATCCCATACGCCATCGCAAACCGGATGGTCATGCGTGTCGATCAAATGATCGCCGTTGTTCAGATGGCCGGCCAAATGAAACTGGATAACGCTCTCAGCCGGAACGCCTTCAATAAAGCTGGTAGGCGAGAAACCGTGGTTAAAGGCGCTGACATAGATATTGTTAATGTCCAGCAGTAAGCGGCAGCCCGTTGCCTGACAAACTTCCGTCAGAAATTCCCATTCCGTCATTTCAGACGACTTGTATTCCACGTAGCTGGAGACATTTTCCAATACCAGCGGGCGTTGAAGCACCTCCTGCGCGTATTCTACATTGCGTTTAATGATCTGTAGCGCCTCATGCGTATAAGGCAAAGGTAACAGGTCATGCATGTTGCGTCCGTGAGCGCCCGTCCAGCACAAATGATCCGACACCCACATCGGCTCGATGCGTTGTTCCAGCGTCTTAAGTTTGCGCAAATAGTCTTTATTCAGGCCGTTGATTGCGCCGATCGACATGGATACGCCATGCATCGCCATTGGGTAGTTGGCGCGAATTTGGTCGAGCATGGCCAATGGCTTTCCGCCGTCGACCATATAATTGTCAGAAATGACTTCCAGCCATTCCACGGGCTGAGGCCCAGCTAAAAAATCATTGTAGTGCTGGGTGCGCAGTCCAAGTCCAAAGCCGGAAGTCATTTCTGTACTCCGATAAATTAGGGGTTACTACTTGACATCAGCGATCACGCCACCCTTTTCCAGACAGTCCCCCGCGGCCATTCCCTTGAACCCATGGCCTTTACACTTGTTATGACCTTTGCAGCTATGCTCCGCGGTCTTACAGTCAGAGTTGCCTTTGCAAGAATGCACTCCATAGCAATGCACCTTGTCGCCCGCACCAATAGCGGGACCGGAACTTCCGGCAGGTGACGGTGCCGCCATCGCGGTAGTGCTCATTGCGACTGCCAGAGCAGCCGATGCGAAGGTGGCTTTATTTACATTTTTCATAAAATTTTCTCCAATTGTATAAAAACTCAAATCGTCGGCAGGGGAGCCAATAAAACGCCCTCCAAGGTATAGACAAGGTATAAGAGCACCGAAATTCCCAACGGGAACTCTCCCGGGTCCGAAACTATGGACCGCGTACAATCGCAATTGTTCCAAAAGTTGTGGAAAAAACTTACCCATGGATATTTCAGGAAGGATAAATACTCTCGAATCGGCCAATTTCAGCCGAACTCACGGCAACCGCCGCCAATTCGCGCTCCACCCCAGATTTTAACCATATGATTATTAATGTATTGCTGGTAGCATCCTGTGAGCCGCCTGACACTGCCCCGACGTCCCTTNNCTTGTTATTGATGGGTGTCCTCGAATGCCTCTGTTTGGCGAACCGCCCGGTGCGGACCCGCATGCTGGGTGAGTTGGGGCTTTGGCTTAGAGACCCCCGGCTACCCGATTGGGTGGTATATTGCTGTATCTGCAATCATTCCTCTGGACTCTTTTTCCTGCTACGTAGTTCCCGCAGCGCTACGATAGTTAGAGTGATAAACGTTAGCGGAAGTATGAAGTACAGCATAACGGAACTTATCACTGGCAAAGCATCATGATGAGAGGCAGCTAATATGAGGTATAGTGTGTATGCCAAATAGTACCCCAGCAATAATGCACCCTCCTGCCGGCTAATTACGCCACCCGTAAAAAATATTGGTAAACATGACAATGCGACCGCTATCATAACCGGTATATCGAATCCGATAACTGCGGTTGAAACTTCAATGCCTGTTGGTGCAATGATGCTTGTGAACCCAAGCACCCCCATTATATTGAAAATGTTACTACCGACAACATTACCGACAGCGATGTCACGCTCTCCGCGGATAGCTGCAATGACTGACGTAACCACTTCAGGCAGAGATGTGCCAGCCGCAATAATTGTCAGCCCGATAACTAATTCGCTGACTCCAAGATACTGAGCAAAGGATACGGCACTATCGACGAGCCAGCGCGAGCCGAGAACCAATAGCACGAGCCCTCCAAATACCAGGCCAATATTGTTGATCGTACTGCCTCTTGCACGTTTCTCGGTTCCGAATTCCTTGGCGTACTCCTCTTGAACCGCGAAGGTTTCTCTACGGCTTTGGTTTATCAAGAACCAGACATAAA
>DKAX01000145.1 GCA_002450975.1 Proteobacteria bacterium UBA6915 | reverse complement strand
ATTGTAGGTTGGTTGTGGCACGAACCCCAAAATGGATACCGATAACTATCGGCCGTGCTTCTTATCCAGGCTGAAGGCACCACCGCCGCTGGCGACCATCATCAACAGACCACCGGAAATGGACAGGTTCTTCATAAACATGACCATCTGCATCTGATCAGAGACATTGCCGTGGAAAATAATCGCTGCCAGCAGGGTGAAACCGGCCAGCAAGGCCGCCATGATGCGGGTTTGCCAACCCACCATCAGGGCCAGACCACCGACGATTTCCAGCAGGATGACCAGGGGCAACAAAGCGCCAGGAACGCCCATGGCGTCCATATAGCCTTGTGTCCCTGCGTAACCGGCGCCCAGTTTGCCCAGACCGGCCAACAAAAAGATATGGGCCAGCAGGATACGGCCAACCAAGTGAATTTTGTCGTTCATTGCGTTCCTCCAGAGTGGATTTAGTTGAATGAGTAGATTTTAGTTCTATTTTTTTGATAAAAAAGTAGAATAATTCGATCTTTTTTTTCTAATTTATCGATACTTTACCATGGATCTACTCAAAACCAATCTTGAACAATGGCGTTATCTACAGGCTGTCATAGACCTGGGTGGCTACGCCCAGGCCGCCCAAGCCTTGCACCGCAGCCAATCGGCCATCAGTTATGCCATCAGCCGATTGCAGCAACAGTTGGGGGTCAACCTGTTGGAAATCCAGGGACGCAAGGCCGTACTGACCGAGGCGGGAGAGATTCTGCTGCGCCGGGCCCGGCAACTACTCAGCGACGCACAGGAACTGGAACAGATCTCACGTAATCTGCAACGGGGCTGGGAGGGGGAAATTCAGCTCTTTGTCGACGAGGCCTTCCCGACACAGTATCTGATTGATGTATTGCAGGCCTTCTCGCCCCTCAGTCGGGGTAGCCGCATCCACCTCAACGAAGTGGTCGTCTCCGGTGCATTGGAGGCACTGGAAGACGGTGTTGCCGACCTGGTGATCACGCCATTGCTACCTGTGGGTTTCGCCGGCGACATCCTGCTCACGACCCAGTTCATCGCTGTCGCAGCTCAGGGACATCCTTTACATCAACAGGATAAGTCATTGACACACAAAGATCTTTCCCGAGAACGCCAAGTGGTGGTACGCGACTCGGCGCGCCGCCGCAAGCACGATATCGGCTGGTTGGGGGCGGAACAGCGCTGGACCGTCTCCAATATCGCCACGGCCATTACGTTGGTCGAGGCAGGCATGGGATTCAGTTGGCTGCCCGAGAGTCATATTCAGAAACAACTCGCCTCCGGCCAATTGAAACCCCTGCCCCTTAGTGAAGGCTCATCCTACCCCACCCACTTCCACTTGGTATTCGGCCAGAGAGACCAACGTGGCCCTGCCACCCAACAACTGGCGCAATTATTTCGCGAACACACACCTGCCACCTGATCTTTTTCTGCAGACACCATAAAGAATTGCGCGCAGTCATCCGATAGGAAGTGTATAGCGTGTCACGTGATAAGTAGATGTCATCGACGTGACGAACGGAAATCCTGAATGAGGAACCCACTATGGCCAGCAATCAAATTCGACGTCGCCTGCCCAACCGCGCTCCGGGTTCATCCGGCCCCAAGCGTAAGCGCACATAAGATAGCGAATAAAAAAGCCCCGCCGATCTTTCGCGGCGGGGCTTTTTTGTGCCTTATCAGGCAGCCCTGTCAAACTCCCTCGCGCCCTCAGGCACAGATTGACTGCCAGTCTTCTGACCAGCGACATTTTCACTCGCCTCAATTTCTGACTTTTTGTTGACCGGTATCTTCCTCGTCAGAAGTGCGACAAACGGATCCCAACTCAACAATGCGGAGGCAAACAGTAGCGGCGCCAGCAGCGGCAACAGCAACCAGCCGCCAGAGATTGAGCCCGGCATCACAAAAACCACAGCAGCCAACGTAATCGCCACTACCATTCTTGTAATACTGTTAAACAGACCTATATTTTCAGAGACAGCCATTTCTGACAGTGTATTCATCGAAATATCTCCTTTTGCAGGTGTTTCACGGTACAGATACATAGTCAACGACTCGAACAATATTTACCAATAGCGAATACCGATAGGAACCATTGACCCAGAGTAATACCTAATTGATGCAGCACATCGTCAAGATATCTAAACTGTTTATTTGGATTGTGACCTTGCCGTGATAGTTCTATGACAACACATTGGGATTTTGAAAGTTAATCATCGACAATCATCTATGAGCACACTACCAAACTTCATGCGCCAGGTGAGTTTCCGGCAACTACAGGTCTTCGAATCGGTAGCGCGCAACGGCAGCTTCACTGCCGCGGCCAATGAACTCTACCTGACACAACCAACAGTCTCTACTCAGATTAAAAAACTGGAAGAGGCAATAGACAACCCACTATTCGAGCAGGTTGGCAGAAAGATCTATCTCACAGAAACGGGCCAGCAGCTATTGGGGACTTGCCGCAACATTTTCTCCAACTTAAATGACTTTCAGACACAGCGCACGCTGCAAGCCGGTTTGAAGGGGGCTGAGTTAAAAATCAGCGCTGTCACCACCACGGAATATTTCACACCATTACTGATAAGCTCGTTCTACAAGCGCTACCCCAAAGTCAAATTCGCCTTACGTATAGTTGATCGTGAAGAGTTGGTATACCGCATGAAGAAAAACAAGGATGACCTATACCTGATCGACCAATTACCGCGTTCGTTGGAACTTGTCAGCACCCCGTTTCTTGATAACCCTCTGGTGGTCGTGGCGCCTGCGGAACATCCGCTAGCCAATACCGGCTCTATCCCCATAGAAACTCTCGCCTCAGAACATTTCATCTTGCGCGAGACAGGCTCCGGCACACGTATAGCCTTGAACAATTTTCTGGAAAAAAAAGGCATAAACCTGAAAACCAACCTGGAATTGAGCAGCAATGAGGCGATTAAACAGGCGGTAATCGGCGGTTTGGGGTTGTCAGTTCTCTCCTGCTATGCGGTTAGCAACGAATGTCAACGGAATGACCTGACCACATTAGAGGTAGAGGGATTTCCGCTGCGCGAACAGTGGTATGTTGCCTACCCTAAAAATAAAGAGTTGTCCGCCCTGGCCAGTACCTATCTGGATTTCCTGCTCAAAGAGGGGCGTTTTATTGTCATGCGCAGTCTCTCCAAACAACTCCAGCCCCCGCCCCCGGTGCCGGCCTAACGGCAATTACAAATTCACCGGTTAAAACACTAAATTTCTTCGTTTATTCAACCGATACACTTCAGTGTCTGATCGCGGAAAATGTCAAACAATGTCACAACCATCGGAACAACAAAAGGTCCAGTTGGCCGAGAGATTCAATGAACTAAAACAGTCATACCTGCGTACATTGCCGGAAAAAATATCCGCACTCCACGAAACCTGGTTAAGCGCTGCCTCTTTGGGCGATCATGTGCTTATAAATGAGCTGCATAGACTATGTCACAGCCTGACGGGCTCCAGCGCGATGTACGGTTTCCCCACTCTAAGTAAAATCAGCGCCCACCTTGAACAGTTGTTGGACCATACAATAAAGAACAAACAAGATCCGTTCTCTGAATCTCAGGCCACGCGCATATCGCACATTATCAATGTATTGACCAAATCTCTTAGCTCAATCAACCACACCAACCACAGTCAAATTTCAGCCCGTGACAACCAAAAGGCTGCCTTAAACAACCAACGAAGCGCTAAGATAATGGTGGTGGATGACGACAAAGAATCCCGCCAAATGTTGAGCGTACTCCTCGAATCCTTCAATCACCAGATCATCGAGGCGCAAGATGGCAACCAGGCAATTAATCTCTACCTGAACGACAAACCCGACATCATCCTGATGGACGCAATAATGCCCGGATTGAGCGGCATAGAAACCACGCGACGGCTCCGAAATTTGATGGGCGACCACTTCACGCCGATTATATTTGTCACAGCGGTTAATGATGAAGACACGCTGGTACAGCATATCGATGCCGGCGGAGATGACTTTATCCGCAAACCCATAAATCGAGCGATGCTCAATGCCAAGATTCAGGCCATGTTGAGAATACATGATTTGTATGAAAAGCTGGATGACTATAGACGCAAGAGCGAATTGGAAATCGACAGCGCCAAACATATTTTTAACGCAGTGATAAATCGCGACAACAGCAACATTCCCGAGATCACATCCTGGACGTTGGCCGCAGGCAATTTCAACGGAGACATTCAGTTATTCCACAAAACAGAGTCCGGCCGCCTGCAGGTATTTCTTGGCGACTTTACCGGCCACGGCTTGTCCGCGGCAATCGGTACCGTACTGGTTGCTGAGATTTTTCATCGTATGACCCGCGTTGAACTGTCAGGCACAGACATTATGCTGGAGATCAATCGCAAGATTCACGAAGTCTTACCAACCGGAATATTTTGCGCAGCCGCTTTTGTTACCGTCCACCTCAATAGCGACTTTATAGATGTCATCAACTGTGGCCTGCCGTCTATTTACACCTTTGCACAGGACGGAACACCTGCCAGGGCACTCAACTCACAAAACCTGCCGCTGGGCATCCTACCGGAAGAAAACTACAGCACAGAACAACAAACATTGCCGCAGAGTGCCGCCTGCAGCATCTTACTAATGACTGATGGTGTGGTGGAGGCCAGCAACAAACGCGGAGAAATGTTCGGACAAAAAGAGTTGCCGGAAATACTTAAACATACCGACCCAAATGAGTTGGTTTACACCATATCAGGAAATCTCACCCGTTTTCTCGGCAAAGCCTCCCCCGGTGACGATGTCTCTATAATCCAAATTAATCGCCAGCCGCGCAATAAAGACAATAACTAATCGGCAAAAACACGCAACTGCCGGATCTCCTGCGACCAAAGGTCACTATTGATCGTCTCCAATATCAATGGAATATCATCGAAGCGCGCATCACGCATGATATATGCAAACACAGTCGTGCCCAGCTTTCCCCGACCAATGCTTTCATGGCGATCGACCCGCGAACCCAAATCGGGCTTGGAATCGTTCAGATGCATACCGCGCAGGTATTCGAATCCCACTAAATGACCAAACAAACCGAAGGTGTTATCGCAGGCAGTAATCGTGCGCAGATCATAACCGGCGGTGAAGATATGACAGGTATCGATACAGACTCCGACCCGGCTCTTGTCATCCACACCGTCGATAATATATTTCAGGTGTTCGAATCGATAGCCCAGAGTAGTCCCCTGACCTGCCGTGGTCTCTATCACCGCGCACACACCATCAACCTGCCGCGTGGCCAGATTGATCGATTCCACCACCCGGTCCAGACTCTCCTGCTCGCTGATCTGCCCAAGCGTGGCGCCTGGGTGAAAGTTGAGTAGCGGCAACCCCAACTGTGCACATCTTTCCATTTCATCGATAAACGCAGCACGTGATTTCTCCAAACCTTCTTTGTCGGGGTGTCCCAGATTGATCAGATAACTGTCATGAGGAAGGACGTGTTCAGGCATGATCCCGCTCGCGGCAAGCTCCTCCTTGAACCGTTCGATACTCTGCGCCGTCAGCGGCTTGGCCACCCATTNNCAGGGCAAAGGCATTGGCACCAATGGCCAGTGCATTGGCCGGCGTATGTTCAACACCGCCGGCTGCGCTGACGTGGGCACCGATATACTTCATACAGTGTCTCCTGCTTGTGAATTACAGCTGAGCCTGGGTCCAACGCACAATATCGGCCGCCCCCATGGCCCCAGGCTGACGGGCAATCTCGCGTCCACCCTTGAACAAGGCCAGGGTGGGAATACTGCGAATCTGAAACTGGGCACCTAACGTCTGCTGCGCCTCGGTATCGACCTTGGCGAAGCGCACATACGGCTCCATTTGCGCAGCCGCCTGTAGAAACTGCGGTGCCATCATCTTACAAGGGCCACACCACGGCGCCCAAAAATCA
>DKAX01000142.1 GCA_002450975.1 Proteobacteria bacterium UBA6915 | reverse complement strand
TCCGCTGGCAACCACTGGTCCTGACCATACACCTTGAGCGATTTCTCCCCGGCGTAGACCTCCATCCAGGCGATAGAGCGTTTACCGCCATAAGCCTTGTCCACCGCGGCATCTACTACCCGGCGCATGACCGGGGTGACATCGACGCCGATTCCATCTCCCTCAATAAACGGTATGATGGGGCGGTCTGGGACATTGAGTGAAAAATCGGCATTAACAACTATCTTTTCGCCACCGGCGGGAACTTGGATTTTTTGGTAGGTCATATTTAATCTCGAATTGAATTTCGGGTGCCTGTCTGGGCAAAAACCACGCTAAAAACACGGAAACCATTAGCCATGGTTATATTAAAGTTGAGGCAGGATTTTAACACTTCCCGAACCTAACGGCAGCAGATTATAGATATGGAAAAGGATCGTGTATTGAACAAAGCAGGACCACAAAACGGCCATACCCGGTACTTTGGGCCCTTCTTCATGGCCATCATCCTGATGCTATCTGGCTGCGGTATATTTCAGGACCAATCCGAAGTTCACTCTGCCCGCCTTTTCGGCCACGTGGAAAATCACCAGGCCAAGCCCATTTTTATCAGCGCCTATCTGAACGACATTCTGGACAATGTCGTATTGAGCGATGAAAGGGGCTATTTTGAAATCCAGGTCAGTGACCGCAACCCCGAAGTTATGGTTAAACTGGTTGCCGAAATCGATGACCAAAACCACCTTATCGCATTGTTAGGGAATTTACAGGGACTGCTCGACCTGAAGAAAAACAACTTCGTTGATTCCGACATATTGCCCGAACTGAACATGAATTTGCTGGACACCGTACGGGCCGCGCATATGGAACATCTAAATCAAGGCGTAATTACACGACAGGGCAAACTGGAGGAATTACGTCAAACCCTCAATCAACACCTGCTAGACTCACCCAATTGGATATTTGACGATACAGCATTACTAAAGGCAATTATTGATTACAATCTGCCAATTCCTGAAGGCATCACGAACACCGAACTTTTCACCAAGAGTGAGTACCGGGATATTTACACAGATCTGGTACAAACATACAAAATCTACATTGCCCTGAGTGACAATCAATTATTTGTCAACTCTGCCATCAGCAAACACCTGTGGACTCTCCCGTATGATGAACAGGATTTCGCTGGTCAAACATTCTATGGCTTCGATGGAAGCTATTTCCTGGAATTCAATACCGACTTCACTGGCAGACGCATTGGCTACAGTCAATTCGAAAATTTCACCTGGTACCTTCTGCATGGAGAATTGATTGTCGAATTTATTGACAGCGCTTCATTAAGCTCACTCAAACTGACAAAATTCGAGGGCAGCAGCAACGGTCGACTGATCACCCAAATTGAGGAATATTCTGTGGAAGGCATTGCCATGTTCAGAAACACCCTCGATTTGCGCACCATTGGCGATCCGCTGACCGAAGACATTGTAACCGGCTCATTCCTCTATTTACTACAGCCCATGCAAATCGTGCGCTACAACAGAAACCCCAACACCGGTAGCGGCGACAACGCCACATTCGTCTGGCATATCGCAGATGGCATACTTACTCGCATAGTTACCGCAGGCCAACAAACGCACACTGAAACTGTCTGGCGACTGACCCGCAGCGACGAAAATGTTCTCTATACCATCCGGAAATGGCAACAAAATATTGGCAATGAAACATTCGATTACACTCAGACCGAGCCATTGCACAGGATAATCCCTTTCACTCACCAGCAAGTCCCGGGGGAATATCGCAACTTGTACGGACAGACGATTCAATTGGATGCCAATGGAAGTGGCAAGAAAAATGACGGTGGGCTCAAGACAACTTTACACTGGCAACTGGACGAGCAAGGTACGCTGATCCTGGACGTCGACGACGGCAGTCGCCAACAGATATATTTATTAGCAGGTAGCACCAACGATTTCTGGCAAACAGCGATTTATCGATTCGATACAACGGACTTTATTCGGGACACCTTGCGCCGAAATTAGCCTGTTAAAGCTGGATCCCCAACTGCTGTAGCGTACCACTGCGATTGATCTGCACCTTTCCGTCGGCACCCACCGGCCCCATCATGCGCAAGGCCTGATCAAGCATGGGCTGCGAGCTATCACGTGACGAGAACTGTCCATTGAAACGATAACCACCCTCAATATCCAAGTTCAGCACGCCTTGCAACTGCAGCGCACCACCGGTATCGCTCAACGTCCCCTTAACCCCTTCAGCTGTGGTCTCCAAATTCACCACAAGGCCACCCAGATCGACTCGCTGAGGTGACAGGATCTTTGCATCCTGCCAGGCTATACGCCCTTCAGCTTGTGAAACGCCGCCACCGGTGACGGACAACTTGCGCACAAATCCATTGAGCGTGCCCTCGGCCTTGACCAGGGGTATATTGAGCAGGCTGAGCAGTTCATTTACCAATATGCGCGCTTCCAGATTGCTGGCATAGCGGCTACCGGTAAGGGTTACTCCGATTTGCCCCTGAAGGTAACTACGCTCTTTTTGCAGGCGTGCATTCAACTCTAAGCGCCCCAGCAACAAACGCGACGGCCTTACCTGCCAGCTGACATTTTCCAATTGGACACGCCCAAGCGAGACCACCCCAATCTTACCATTCCACAGTGTTCCGCTTACTCCATGCAGACTGATGCCCGACTTGGCAAGTGGTGCGTTCAACAACATCATGGGATATTGCGCCGGCAAAGAGATCAGCATAAACAGCAGATAGGCACCAACGCCCAACAGAATATAGATTTTTGTTTTTGTCATCAGGAAGCGCCCATCAACTCCAGTCGCGCATTTACCAGACCAACCGCCTCCTGACGATCAATCACACTGCCAGTGACCTGGACACCATAACTCTTTTGCAGTTGATCCAACCATTTGACCATATCGTCAAAACCAACCTGTTCCAGCCAGACACGCGCGCCGTTTTCATTCTGGCCGTCAGGCTGCACACGCTTCAAGGCCCCGCCCAAACCGGCCGCCTTGGCAGTACTGTCAATAAGGCTCAGCAAGGACTGACCTGCGCCCGCTATAGTCCGACCGCCACCACCGGCCTGCAACTGATTGATCTCCTGGGCGGCCTTGCGCATCCACTGTAACAACTCTTCCTGCTGGGCAACCGCATTACGTTTCTCCTCAACACTGTTGGCGACGGGTTCCCAGATCAACAAATAGAGAATCAACACCAGCAGTACTGCAGCGCCGCCAATCACCAATGCACGTTCACGCGGTTTCAAACCATCCAGATAGTTTTTGACCAACGACCAGTCAAAATTCATGTACCCTTGCTCCTGATTTGCAAACGGGTCTCCACCCGATCACCCCGGGTAGACGCCGTTTGAATCTCGACAGCGGCACCGGTACGCTTGATCAAATCTTGCTTCAATTTGTCCAGGGTCTGCAAATCCCGCACGTCCAAATCAAAGTCCAACTGCCCCTCTTTGAAGCGGGTACTGCGAATATAAAGACCATCAGCCGCCCTTAACACATCACCGCATTCCGCCAAAAGTGCAAGAAATCCCTGGGTCGACTCCCCGCCCTTCAACTGATTCAGACGCTGCTGCACGCGATTGCGCGAGGGAACCCCTTTGGCGGTAGGCAAGGCTGTCTTGTAGACCTGCTCGATCTGCGCCTGCAGATTGTCCGAACGCTGGCTCAGTACAAAATAATCGACAATATTGGCGGAAAATCTCAATATTAGCAGGCCGGCCAGAATCGCGGCCGTGGCACGCCATGGCTGCCAGAACTTATCCAGGCGGACTCGACGACTGAAATCCCCCTGCAACAGATTAATTGCCGGGAGGGTTTCCAGGGCGGAGGCCATCAGCCCCAAAACACTGCCTTCAAAGGGTTCATCCTGCAGTTGAAGGTCCAGTTCCTTACAGAGATCCGCCAAAGACGCAGAATCTTCAGCTGGGGCATGAAAAACAACCATACGCTCAGGTCCCTGTTCCTGATTTTGAGCCTCTTTCAGCGCCAACCTGAGGATGACCAGCAGATTGTCCTTATCGCACACCAGACCGGACTGGGGCCCGGTGCGTACCAGAACCCGGTCCCCTTCCAAAAGAACACTCCAACTGCCATTTTGCCAGGGCAGCGCGAGGCAATCGGCGCTCATGTAGTGCCCCTGGATCCCGGCAGCTACCAGTGTCTGATGCCATTTGGACATGGTGGACAGTGCGGCAACCGCTACCGGCATATCACCATCACCCTCTTGCTTACCCAGGGCGTAGTGTTGCTCCTCGGGGTCACCCAGTAACTGTTCTTCCAGGGCAAAGGGGATCGCCTTGATCAGGCGCTGGCGGTTCATATTGGGGACTTGCACGGAGGTCAATAATACCTGCTCGCCGGGCACTAACAGACTGACACGAGCCCCCAGGGTATAGGGCGCAGCCTCACGTAAGGTTCCCTGACTGACCGAGCCGCTGCCCTGGCCCGGCTCATAGACGATCCACTGTACCCGAGTCTCTTCGGTCAGCTCACCGCCATACAGTCGTATCAGTAATTGCCTCACCATCAATAGGCTCCCCGGGCCCGCATTTTGGTCCACAGTGTACCATCTTGTTTGCGGTAAATCAGGCTACTCATTCGCACCGTGGTACGGCCGATTTGTACATCGGCGGTGGCCATAAAGTAATCACTGGTTACTGCCAGTCCACCCTCTTTTACACGAGAATTCAAGGCTGGCTTGGTCATAAAATCATTTACCGTATTATGTTTATTGGCGCTTTCCGTCGGCTGGGCCAGGGACTCAACATCGTTCAAGGTCAAGCCATTTGCGAGGCTGGCCAACACCTCTTTAGGTGCGGTGTTGACGTTAATCTTGGTCCCCGATTCGGGCAAGGCGACAACGAAAGGGGCAAGCTTGCGGTAACTCTCCAGGTCGAAGCCTTGCACCAGCAACAGCTCACTGGTACTGGCCATCAAGGCATTGGCTGTACGATAGGGGATCTCCAGGCCCAGGTATAAACCATCCTCCGCCCCGCCGTCGCTATTGGTATCAATCCAATCCAGAACCGCATTGGCCAAATCGGGTTGTAAACCTACAACAGTCAATAAATTCTTAAAGCGCTCCAGGGCCAGGTTATCAACGTTGCCTTCACCATCGAGCAATGAATTGATATTAAAGCGACCGGACATATCCTCGATCAATCCCGCCAGTTGCCCACCTTCGATTTCTGTAGGCGGCAGGGGATTTGTCCATAACTCTTCTTTGCCCAGCCAGTCCTGTGAGCGGGTATTGGTATTATCCCAGTCCAGTTTCAATACCTGCAGGGCCATGATCTCCACCCCTTTGGCATATTGGTAGGCCTGTTCCAGCTCCAATACGTTTCCGGTGCGACGGATATCCACCTGCTGGCGCGCCGCCAGGGCTACTGCGATCACCGCCGCCAGTGCGGTGACCAGGACAGCTGTAATCAGGGCGACCCCGCGTTGTCCTCTATTGTTCCTCATAGCCATCAGCTATCCGCCCCCGCCACGGCTAACAGACGGATGATCTTACCCATATCCGTCAACTCCAGGGTAATCTCCACCGCCTTGGGCATGACCGGAGCTGGTTGTCCTTGCTGGGGCGCCGGTGGCCACTGAGATTGCGCCTCACCACTGCCAAAAAACCGCACCTCTAAACCACGCACCGAACTCACCAGTACCGACTCCACCACCTGGCTGTCCTGCGCCCGGTCGACCATAAACCAGCTGTAGCGGATCAACTGATCATCCTTGATGCCGTAAGCCACCCGTTGTAACAGGCTGCGGGTATGGCCCAGGGGATTGCGCCAGCCCGTTCTAGTAAACTCCAACAGGTAAGTCCCGAAACCGCCGCCTCGCACCGGTGGCTCAGTGTCACCATAGCCGTCACGGGCCGGGCGAATCACCATCTGTTCGATATCCTGAGAGATAAATAAAAAGGCCTTTTGCAACTCCGCCAGACGATCGGCACGCTCCTCCACCGCCTGACGGGTATTCGATACGGATGACAGGCCGCTAAAGGCCATGGCGGAAATGAAACCGAATATGGACAAGGCGATAAGGAGTTCCAGCAGGGTAAAACCGGCGATACGGCTAGGTGGTGTCCTCATGGCGTGGTTTGCGTCACCGATTTACCCACAAAACCGGTCAGCGTGGAGACCGGGCGCTCGCTCTCCTCCCGGCTGCGCACCGCCACCTCCACCTTATGCATAGTCGGCAGTTCTGTCTTGATGACCTTCATTTGCCAGTGCCACTCGTGGTTAGCCATCAAGGTCGTGCCGCGCTTATCGCCCAGCGCGGGAAATTGACCTGAGAGTTGGAGTTCGGTTAACACATTACTGGCCACCCAGGAAGCCAGGGTGCGTTCATTCAGATAGGCCGTATTGGCGGTGGCGCTGGAAGAGGCCTTGATCAGGGCAGACATGCCGATGGCCAGAACGGCCAGGGCCACCATGACCTCCAACAGAGTGAACCCGCGTTGCCGGGAGCGATGGGACATCGGACTATAAATCCTGCTCGGCATTTTTCAGCGCCTGCACCTTCACATTGCCGGTCAAGGAGCCGGTAATCTCGAAACGACTGCCGTCGATCTGGCTGAGGGTAATGGAGAATGGCGTCATCTCGCCACTGGACAGCAAAAAGATGCGCGGCGCCTCGGGATCCGGCTGCGGCCCCTGTTTGGCCTTACCGTCACCCTCGGCCTTGAGTTTTTCCGGATCAACCTCGGCGACCTCTTGTTCGCCCCCTTCGCTGGTCTCTGTCTTTTCTTCCGGCGCCGCCAGCTCGAAGGTCGCGCCGTCCAGGGCAATCTTCAGGGAGAGGTGTTCCGGCAGTTTTCGGGGACGCAGGGTGTCATCGTCCTTGAGATAATTCCATTTATCCTCCTCCAGGATGATAAAGCTGTAGCCATTACCTTTGACCTCGACGGCCAGCTCCTGGCCGCGCAGGATAGCCTCTTCAGCCGCCAGGTCGATCAAGGCCTTCAGGCGTTGGGCATGCTGTTCCAGATCACGCCCCTGTCCCACCCCCATGGACAAGGTGGCCATGCTGACGACAATTCCGACGATAACCACCACAACCATGATCTCCAGCAGGGTAAAACCCGACTGCCGCTCGACACTGCCATCCCTGCCTAAAACCATCTTCAAATCAACCAGTTATATTACACTTCGTCCAGATTCCAATTACCCACGTCAGCATTGACACCCTCGCCACCTTCACTGCCATCGGCGCCGACGGAAAAAATGTCGATGGAACCGTGTACACCGGGATTGAGGTATTGGTAAGGATTACCCCAGGGATCTTTGGGTAGGCGATCCATATACCCCCCCTCTTTCCAGTTCTTGGGCTCAGGGGAGCCGGAGGGTTTTTGTACCAACGCCTCCAGGCCCTGGTCGCTGCTGGGATAGACAAAATTGTCCAGCCGATAGAGATTCAGGGCGCTCTCTATGGCACGTACATCGGATTTGGCCTTGGTGATACGGGCTGTATCCGGTCTATCCATGACTCGCGGCACTACCACCGCCGCCAAAATCCCCAGAATCACCACCACCACCATAATTTCAATCAGGGTGAAACCGGCCGAAGAGGCAATGCCGTTGCGGCCTGAAGAGCTTACGTTTCTCATCGTTTTATCCACTTATTAAATATGACTAACACACATCAGCATGCCGTTGACGTTACAACGGAAACCGATACCCCAAATCTGGCTACGACGGACAGTTCACTTACGCGGGTAAAAAGAAACTCCGGAAATACGAAATGCCTCGATACGGGCAATTCCACCTGGCCACTGTCGAATTCAGTAAATATAACAAAGTCCTATTATGTTTGCTTGCTTGCGAGTAGACAGCGAACTTTTGCAGAAATTCAGTGTGTACCAATCAGACGTTTCGAGAATTAATCACTCTTCGAAGGATACCGGACCGGTAAATACACCGTCCCATGCCGCTCCCGGCGGATTTTGCCGAAAATAGTGACATCGCTCCACATAGACTTCGTATAACCTGTCCTCAGGACTGGCTTCGCCCAGCTCGTGAAATAAGGCCAGCGCCTGCTCCCACTGCTGTTGGCCATACAACGTTATGGCCCGTTGATGTTTGTCCAGAAACTGCCTGGCCGGCACACTCAAGGAATCGAGCGGAGCCACCGGTTGAAATATCGCCACCGGCAACTTTTTACCCTTGACCCTAACCCTATCCAGTTCACGAAAAGCGTAATCGGGCACTTGGCGACAGGTATTCTCGCTAACGATCAGGTCCACGCGATAGGTCTTGGTCAGAGATTCCAGACGGGCCCCCAGATTGACCGCGTCACCCAACACGGTATAGGCCATGCGGAACTCTGAGCCCATATTACCGACATTCATCGGCCCGGTGCTCAGACCAATACCGATACGCGCCACCGGCCAGCCTTTTTGCTCAAACTCATCACGTAACACCTGTACCCGTTCCAGCATCTGCATGGCGGCCTGCACAGCATGTTTGGCATGCTGTTCATCTCTCAGTGGGGCGCCCCAAAAGGCCATCAGGCCATCGCCCAGATATTTGTCGATGGTGCCGCGATAGCTATGAATAATCTGCGTCATCGGCGTCAACAGACAGTTGATGAAACGAGCCACTTCCTTGGGCTCCAAGCGTTCGGAGATAGTGGTAAAGCTACGCACATCCATAAACAACACTGTCATATCCCGGTTTTCACCGGTCACATCCACGCGCGTTTCACGGCTACTCAGTTCGTCAACCAGCTCCGGTGGAATATATTGCCCGAACAGAGAAGACAACAGGCGCTTGCTGCGAGACTCGATGAAAAAGCCGTAGGACATATGATTGATAAACAACACGGCTAATAACAGCAGGGGACTGGCCAATGGCAAAACCATATGGGCCTGGCTCCAGAAGTAAAGATTCACCGCAACGATAATTAACGCCATGACGACTGTCAGCAACAAAACCCACAAAGGGGTAAGCAAGGGAAACAATACAGTCACCAGCAGGCCCAGCACCAGCAACAGTACAAACTCCACCCCTAACAGGTAGGTCGGCCTGCTCTTGATTCGCTGATCGAGCATGCCACTGATCATATTGGCCTGAATCTCCACCCCCGGGAAAATATTTTGTACCGGTGTCGAACGCAAATCCTGTAAGCCGACCGCTGTGCTGCCAACCAGTACGATAGTATCCTTGAGTAAATCTTTGTCTGCGCGCTTGTGCAACACCTCGCTGGCTGAAACATAGGGAAAGCTGCCTTGCGTGCCTAGATAGGGAATGAGGGCGGCGGCCTGGGCGTCCACCGGGATAGACAAACCGCCAAACTCCAGGCGCTCAAGGCCGATGTCGGTCTGTTCGGTCAACATGGTATTCTTTATATTGAAGTGTAAGGGTGGGGAGCCAAGAAAAGCACGCACCGCGGCCAACGACAACGATTCGTAAATGTTGTCGCCAATACGTTGCACCAGCGCAACCCGCCGAAAGGCACCATCCTCATCGACAGAGGCATTGTTAAAATAACCTGCGCCCAATGCACTATTTTGCAGAATGGGAAGATTTGCGCTGTAACCCTTGGCCTGATTCAAGGGCAGGTATGCCAATGGCGGTTCCTTGGCATTGGCAACCGGTACGGGTAACTCCCCACTGATATCCTGCCCACTGCTTTCGGTGTATCCCAGGATAACCGCCCGCCCGCGAATACTATCGGCAAATAGCCTGTCATATTCCAATTGTGGCGTTACCGCCTGTAGTTGCCGTATGAACATCGCGTCGTTACGTAGTTCATCCTTGGCCAGCTGTTTGAGAACCGACAGACCTGAACTTTGATCTGACTCGGCAAATACCACATCGAAGGCAACCAAACTGACCTGGTAATGGGCAAACAGATTGTCCATCAGTATTGCCAATTTGTTGCGTGGCCAGGGCCAATGCCCCTCCACAATCAGGCTGGGTTCGTCGACATCGACAATGACGATACGTTGATCTATGGAGTCGGGCAGAGTCAAGTTGAGCCGAATATCATAGGCCGCCTTCTCCATTTTACTAATTAGTGGTAACTCCAGGATACCGGCCACATGCAACAAGGCCAGCAACACAATCAACGTGCTGACACTGGTCCGAATGAGGCCGTGATAGGTGATCATATTTCCATCCATTCGTTTGGCTACTATGACCTGGAATTACCAACATGGTCTGTGCGTGATCGACAATGAGCCGCCGCAGGTTATTCATCGGCACACTGATTATTTTGTTCAGCGCCAGTTGAAAAAAAAACACTCCCCGCAGGGAGTGTTTTCATTACCGATTATCGAAGCGGCTTAGCGTGCAAGGGCACCGCTTCCGGTTACCGGGTTACTGGTACCATCGGTCAATTGATAGCTCACAGCTACACCTTTTGGTGCTGCTCCGTCAACGTTACCTACAAATACGCCATTGACGGTACCCGAACCAGTGCTGTATTGAATATCAAACTGATCAACAACGACTTGTTCATGTATGGTAAATGTACCGTTAGCCACATTGATGTTGCCGGTTGATGAATTGGTGACTGCGGTCGACAGCGTGGTTGAACCATCTGTTAGCGTCAAATTCGACTGAACGGTACCTAGCCCGAAATCGGCTGAAATATTACTCGAGCTGTTAACCGACCAACCGCTGCCACCGCTTTGGGTCGGGGTGGTTCCGCCTACCCAATTGTAAGTAGCACTACCCGTAGTCGGCAGGAACACCTTGGAATTGTCGGTCGCCATTACCCAGTGCAAGCTGTCACTACCCAGATTTTCGTTAACCACGGAACCATCACTCTTGGTAACGGTTACAGTACCGCCAGCCCAACGACCCCAGGCAATGCCGGTATTGGCGTCGTAACCAAAATCGGTATTGGTAGCGCTACCCAGGGTAAATGTCGCGGAACCAGAACTGCCACTATTAGTGTATTCCGCCTGGAACGATACTAGTTGCCCAGTGGCATCCAGCTCCACATCAGAGATTGATTTGACTCCCAGATAGTTGAATCCTGCTCCATAGGCACCAAATGCAACGCGACTATAACTCTCTTCGATGGGAGCTGGTGAATCCAACGAATTCACCGCGCCAAAGTCAAGCACTGTACCGTCCGCGTTTACGCCGGTCAGGGCAGTAACGACCAAAGGCTGTTCCTCATGTGCCGACTGTGCAATAGTGGTAACCAACGGGCGCCCCTTGGTAGTACCTTTGGTATCTTTGCGTTTATCGCTATCTGACTCTGCCACAACAGCCTGATCGTCAACCATGGACAGCAGTCCGCTGGGAATATCGAGCAAACGATCCGGAGCGCTGTAGGCATCAGAGACATAACCCAATTGACCGGGATCCACGTTCAGGTTACCTGTACTGTTGGCCATGACCACGCCACCGGACAGAACGCTCAAATACAGACCATCGGCGACGGGATCGGACACAGTCCCATCCTGCACTGCACAGTCGGCGTTACAATAGCGAGCGACGTAGTCGGTACCGCGTATTCCAATGTTCGCGACCGGCGTCTTGACACCATAGGCTTTTTTGTTGTGTTTACCGATGGCCCCGGTAATCGACCGGAATCCACCCTTGATTAGCTGATAGAAGCTACGATCACGGGTAGCATTGTTTTCATATTGGTAATCCTCGATCCGGAACTGCGAATCCGGACGAATGGAAATCAATGTTCCATCTGACATACGCAGCTGCACCATCGCCTTGGCGGCCGTCACTACGGTATCCCCCGCATTGACCAGATCACCGCGACGCAATGGAGCATCCGCGCCCTTGATACTGCGCACAAAGGTATCGCCATGGACGAACACTGCTTGACCGGCACCAGCCTCCCCTGCGTTCACAGGCGAAACCCATGCCGCCCCGATAACTATCAAGGCCAACACCAGGGCAACAACGCCACGCCCACTGGCTAGCCTTGCGGCGCCGGGTAACTCACGTTTGTCGTAGCTAGTTTTCATATCAACCACCTCTCACCTCAAGTCAAATCGAACACCGATTTGCGCAGTAAGGCGATTATATTTAAACAACTCAATATCAGTTTCGTTATTCGTATAATTGACCGCGGGTTTTATCGACCAGGATTTGATTGGCTTCCAAATAGCACCAACACTCGTTATCGTCTGCCTCTCGGTTCTGGACATGCCAAAGAAAGGCGTATCATAAGTAAACTCCGTCAACCCTGTAGTCAGATAAAAACCTAGAGGCCCGGAAGAGCCAGCGATCACGCCGATACGTGCACCGCCAAACTCTTTACCGTAGAAAGAATTTTCTAGAACAGGAGTATCCACACCGTAGGAAAATGAAACCATCATTATCGGGCGGTATACTGCCTGCACCTGCATACTCCAACCCAGCACATAAACCTGCGAATCCAGATCACGGATTGCCGACTTTGTCGGAAATCGCAACTGGCCGTAACGCACCGACTGGTTTAATCGTTGAACTTTACTAATGGACTCGCTGGCATCCAGTGTCACAGCCAAAACTTGATTATTAAAGCTTTGATCCACATCAGTGGAGCTACCGTTCACGGTAAGACTGACACTACCCCAAGGCCGATTTAAACCAGTGCGCATAGAAACGTCGCCCATAGTGGTATTTACAAAGGGCGCATCAACGTAGTCCCGATGCATCACGCCTGCCTGGGCATCAATTTGCCAACCGTCCAAAAACGGATAACGGTAACTTACGGCAGACTGAAGTGAAGAAAAATCGGAACCTAGTCGTTTGCTTTGCTCTGACAAAATGAATCCAAAGAAGGTCTGAGCGTCGGTAGCGCTATTGGCATTGGTATCGTGGCCTGCTGCAAGCTCGGCATTTAAATTCCATTGGGGATGCTGAGCACTTAATTGTTGCTCGATGGATTGCAGGTATTGCTCTATGACCCGACGGATGTGATCTGGAGGTGACAAACTCAACAGTTTATCAAAATGATATTTGGCCTGGTGTAACTCACCTAACTGGAAATAGGCCCGGGCCAGCTCCATACGTGCCCCACCGAACCCCGGAGATACCTGAATCAGTCTTTCGAAAACAAACACCGCCCGACTGACCTCGCCGCTGTCCAGGGCGGACAACCCCAATAGATAGTCGAAGTCTCTGTTACCAGCCTCAGCAGACTCATGGGGCGACAACAGATGATAGGCCTCGATGGCTTTTCCACCATCAAGCAGCATGCGCGCCTGATTTAAAATATCAGGTGTAATTTCCGCTGTAGCTGTCTGCGTTAAAAGCAACATAAACAGGCCTATCCCCTTAATTAGGTTTCCGGACGGATTAGATCCATCCCCCAAGACTCTGAATACGCTTTTCAACATCGTTTACCGCCGACCATACTGATCGTGGCATCGGCATACTATTCAGGCCTTCGCACCTTCTTTATCGCCCCCGCCCTCTTTACAGCCCAACCACATTGGGGCGGGCTGTGACAGCAGTCACGAACAAAAGTCGCAAATTAANNGCGGTTTTCATTAAGAAACTGTTAGATTTGTGAATTAAATTTGACAGACAAATAACGCGGAATTAGAAAACAAAGCGGGAAAATCTACTTAACCATCTGATTCATATCAAAAATCGGCAAAAGAATAGCCAACACAATAATCAAAACCACACCACCCATAAATAGTATGAGCAGGGGTTCAAATATACCCAGCAAGGCACTGCGCAAGGTATCCAGCTCGCGCTCCTGATTGTCCGCCGCTCGCTCCAGCATCTCCTCCAATTTACCGGAGGCTTCGCCGCTGGCAATCAAATGCAGGGTCATGGGCGGGAAATAGCCGCTGGCAGCCAGCGAGGTGTGGAGATTGCCCCCTTCACGCACTCGCTTGGCGGCACTCTCCACAGCATCTTGCATAGGCAGGTTGCTCATCACTTGAGCTGAAATTCGCAAACCTTCTAATACCGGAACCCCTGCGGAAGAAAGAATCGCAAAAGTGCGGGCAAAGCGGGCTGTATTTATTCCACGCACCAGGCGCCCTACCAGAGGTACACCGAGGAGTGAGCGGTGAAAACTGAATTTTAGCGCTGGAATCCGCAATAGATAGACGGCTAGCGCCGCAGCCAAGACAACAACACCGAACAGCGGTATTCCATAGTCGCGGATAAAGTCACTAATAGAGATTAGCGTACGCGTCAACCAGGGTAACTCGCGGCCAATATTGTCGAACACCTCTACAACCTTGGGCACCACATAGGCCAGCAGCATCACCACCACGGCGATCGAAACCAGCGTCAGTAAAACCGGGTAGAGTAACGCAATCGCCATTTTCTGGCCCAGCTGCTGACGGGCCTCGGTATAATCGGCAAGACGATCAAGGACTGCGTTTAGGTGACCCGATTGCTCGCCTGCCGAAACGGTGGATTGATAGAGATTATTAAACACCTGAGGAAATCCACCCAAGGCGGCGGCCAGTGAGTGCCCCTCCAGAACCTTGGAACGGACCGCAACCACCATACTCTTCAGACGCGCCTTATCTGTCTGCTGAGACACCGCCATAAGAGATTCATCAACCGGCATACCAGAGCGCACCAGCGTGGATAACTGCCGGGTGATCAAGGCCAAATCAGTGGCGCTGACACCGCGACGCAGACTGAAACCGCGCTTTTCGCGCGCCTCCCGTTGCTGCACCTCTTCCACCGACAAGGGCATCCAACCCTTCTCGCGCAATTGTTGGCGAATCTGACGCGGTGTATCGCCTTCGAGCACGCCCTTGACCTCGCGTCCGCGGGCATCCATGGCCTTATATTCGAACGCACCCACGGACTAGCCCTCTTTGGTCACACGTAATACCTCTTCCACCGAGGTATGTCCGGCCGCGGCACGACGCAAACCGTCGTCGCGAATACTGGGTGTCAACTGACGCGCCAGGCGCTCCATCTCAAACTCACCGGCACCGTCATGGATAAGCGAGCGCATCTCATCATTGACCTCGACCAGTTCGTATATACCGGTACGACCAACATATCCCTGATTATTACAGGCCTCGCAGCCGCCGGGATGATACAAGGTCGGCGGTTTGGACTTGTCAAAACCGAAGTTCTCACAATCGATCTCCGAAGCGACGTAAGGCTTTTTGCAATGGGGACACAGCAAACGCACCAGGCGTTGCGCCATGACGCCGATCAAACTGGAGGACAACAAAAAGGGCTCGACGCCCATATCACGCAAACGGGTCACTGCACCCACCGCACTGTTGGTATGCAGTGTCGACAATACCATGTGACCGGTCAAGCTCGCCTGCACGGCGATCTCTACAGTCTCAAGGTCACGAATCTCACCCACCATCACCACATCGGGATCCTGACGCAATATGGCGCGTAAACCGCGCGCAAAGGTCATCTCGACCTTNNGTGGTCTTACCAGAGCCGGTCGGACCGGTGACCAGCAAAATACCGTGCGGACGGTGAATCAGCTTGTCGACACGGGTCATCACCACAGGGTCCATACCCAGGTGTTCCAGATCCAGTCGTCCTGCCTGTTTGTCCAACAGACGCATGACCACACGCTCACCCTGGCCCGTTGGGATAGTTGAGACACGCACGTCGACGGCGCGTCCCGCCAGACGCAAGGAGATACGACCATCCTGGGGCAGACGCTTCTCTGCAATATCCAGTTTGGCCATAACCTTGATACGTGACACCAACAACGGCGCCAGGACCTTTTTCGGCTCCAGCACCTGACGCAAAACGCCATCAACGCGATAGCGCACCAGCAGGCGATTCTCAAAAGGTTCGATATGGATATCGGAGGCGTTCTCTTTGATCGCCTGCGACAACAGGGCATTGATCAGTCGAATGATGGGGGCGTCATCCTCACTCTCCAGCAAGTCCTCCGGTTCGAGCAGGGTACTGGCCACCTGATAGAGATCATCCTCATCGGAAAAATCATCCATCGCTTCCATGGCCTGATTGGAGCCTTGCTCGTAGGATTTATGCAAGAGCTCTTCGAACGCTCCGGCGGACAAAAACTCCAGCTGTAGAGGTCTATCCAAATGCCGACGTAGTTCGGAGATAACCAGGGTAGATACCGTATCCCGGCATTTGATCAAACAAAATTTTTCATCAAGCTGCGCAATCAACACACCNNCATCCCCGGAAGGCTCACCCATTTGGTTCATTTTGAATCCTGCTTCATCAACGACTTCAGTTTCTCCGCCGATTCCTCCGGCGGCATCTTCAGCAGCTCTTCCATGGTCGGCAACACGGGAGATTCACGATCCAACATCAAGGCTACGCCATCCTTGCGTTTTTTGATTTGCTGGTCACGAATATAATTATATTTACTACTGGTCAGGCGTATCGCATCCTCGCCTGTACGCAGGATCTTGGGATGTAAGAACACTACAAGATTGGTCTTGGTTTTTTTGGTCTCCTGGTATCGAAACAGATAACCCAGTAACGGTAAATCACCCAGCAGGGGCACCTTGGCGACACTCTCCAGCAGTCTGTCCTGAATCAAGCCACCCAGAACCAGAACCCCACCATCATCAACCATTACCGTAGTCTTGATCTCGCGATTATTGGTTACTAAATCAGACTGACCGGCAGAGCCATCCTTGATGTCGTTAACCTTTTGTTCGATCTCCAGCTTAATGGCACTGCCTTCGTTGATCTGCGGTTTTACCTTCAGCTCGATACCAACCTTTTCCCGTTGGAATGTGGTAAAGGGATTTGCCGGCGTCGCACTACCAGTTGCTGAGGTACTTGTATAGCTCCCGGAAGGGATCGATACCTGCTCACCTACAGATATAGTCGCCTCCTGGTTATCCATAGTTACGATACTGGGTGTGGACAAGACATTAATAGAGCTATCACCGGCCATGGCGGTCAACAAACCAGCAAAGTTCAGAGAACCGTCTGGAAATAATTTACCACCCGCAAGTGTCACACCTGTAGGAGGCGTCGGTGGTAAGCCACCTGCAACCGCCGCGGCTATAGAACTGATTCCGGCGCGATCCTTAGTACCGAAATCGATGGCACCAATGGGACTGTCACCCGACGATTCATTGAACAACCACTGCATGCCCAACTCGGCAGCCTTATCGGAGGAAATCTCGGTGATTATGGCTTCAACCAACACCTGAGCCCTGGGCACATCCAACTGCTGAATCACCGCCTGCAAAGAGCGGAAGGAATCCGGCGGCGCGGTAATGACCAAGGCATTGGTCGACTCCTCAGCCTGGATGCTGATATCACCTTCCGGCTTGGCCTTGACCTGCGCCCCCCCTTGCTTGTCCTTGGCCTGGATGTCACCCACATCCTTTAATACCGGCGCCAGATCCTTGGCCTTGGCATAGCGCAGATAGACGACGTGCGTGTTACCGGTGATCTCGGTGGGTGTATCCAGCTTGTTGATAATAGCGATTACCTGGGAACGTTCGGCGCGCTCACCAACAATCAAAACGCTGTTGGTACGTTCATCGGCAACCACTTCCGGGCCGCCCGCTTTCGGATCACCTTTTTTAGTCTGTTGTTGCAGCGCATTGAAAATACGCACCACCTCTGCGGCAGACGCATATTTCAACGTAATGGTCTCAATCTCCCCGCCGCTGGGCTGGTCCATGCGTTTGATGATATCGAGCAGGCGACGAATATTGTTGGCGCGGTCGGAAACGATCAGGGTATTAGTCTGGGGATGGGCAGCCAGATGGCCTTGTGGTGGCACCAGGGGCCGCAACAGGGGAACCAATTGAGCGGCAGACACGTGGTTGACCTGGATCACCTGAGTAACGGTCTCGTCGGTCCGCTTCAACTCATCATCATCGACCGTAGGCAGACCACTGTGTTTGGCGTCAGCGTCGGGCAGGATCTTGACCACGCGTCCAGCCGGTACTGCCGTATAGCCATGGACTTCAAGCACCGACAGAAACACTTGATAGACCTGCTCCTTGGTCATGGGTTGTGACGAAATTATCGTAACCTTGCCCTTAACGCGGGGGTCTACTATAAAGTTTTTCCCGGTCAAATCAGCGACGGTGCCAATAACCGCCATGATATCGGCGCCCTTGAGATTCAAGGTCATCTTCTCGGCCGCTGCCGCCGTGTGTAAACCGGCAAACATCATCACAACAGCGGCAACCGCCAATGCCTTGACCGTCCCCCTGCTGTGGATCAAACGCCTGCTCCCTAGCATCTCAAAAAAACTTGTTATCATTTCACGCTTGCCTGTATTTGCCGTTATTGGTTCAAATTAAATGTCATGTTCTGGCGAGTGCCATTGCGTAGAATCTCCACGCTGACCTGGTTTGCCCCCTGTAAATTCTGCAGCACCTCCAGCCCCTTGACCGGATTGTCCAAATTGATACCGTTCACCGAGGTTACCACATCACCGGTTTTCAAACCGAATCGATCGAAAAGCTCTTTGTCATTACCCGGTCGAATGCGATACCCCATCAATTTACCGCCCTCAGTGTATGGACGGGCACGCATCAGCCCCATCACCGACTGTGGCTCATTAAGCAATGCATCACGGTATTGACGCAACAGGGCACTGTTATTGGTGTTGTCGAACTGGTTGTAACTGGTTGCCGGACGGGGCGGGGCAACCTGTCCCAGGTTGGCGAACTGCGCCACTTCCTTGGGCAAGGTCAGTGTTTCAAAACGATTATTTCGCTTAAGAATCACCCGGTCCGGATGAATCTGTTCCAAAGTAGCACCGCCAGGCAATGATGATCCAATGCCATAGAAATCCTCCTCACCCGAACCGTCTTCAATAATGGCCCTGGCTCCGGCCTCGGTGCGGGACGCTATAACCCCTTTCAGCTTAAGGTTTAGAGCCGTCTCAGGCGCAGTTATGGGTTCATCCGTCGTAGGAACTTTCAAATCCGCCTGGCCGAATAAGTGCCATTGAGACAAATTCTCAGCAACCGATGATCGTGCCTGGGTTGACGCCGTGGTACGTTGGGAAAATACAGGGGCTGGTGGAAATTCCGGTTCCGGCAAAACTGTCCAGGTAAACCGGGCGACGCCATGGGCCAGGAGAACAGCCAACAGCAAATTGGTCACAAACGGAATCTGGTCCGTGGATCGTTCCTTGATCCAAGGTACCACCTTGGATTTCAATAGGGTCTCAAAATCTTTTAGCTGCATCATAATTTGTTGTTGGACGAGACATTTGCGCTAGGGTTCCCCTGGACCAAAACGCGCGAATAGGGACAAATATTACGCCATCCAAGAGGGAAACTACAGTGACATTTTGCCCATAATGGTTGTATTTAATGAACAAATTCCCGCCCCATCCCCTATGCTGGCAAAGCGAAGCATAACGGAATTGGGCCTATTAGGGCTCCGTCTCATGGTGGCGTCGATCTGGCTGTTTCATTCATACGCGTCAGCTGCACAGGATGGGCGCTACCTCAGGCAGGATATCCAGGGTAGACCTGTATCCGCCCAGGATAGTAATGATTCCCAACTGTGGAGCTGCGCTATTGATCGCAAAACAGGACTTACCTGGGAGGTCAAAACGAATGACGATGGCCCACACTCGAGCCGGCACCTATTTCAATACCTGTGGACAACCTCCCGAGGCACCGATATGCAAGCATCATCGGTCTGGCCTCGACGTTGCGCCCTGAAGATCTGTACGGCTGATGAGCTCATCAGCCACGCCAATCAAGAGCAATACTGCGGCCGTAACGACTGGCGTCTGCCCCGCAGGGAGGAGTTGCGCAGTCTGGTGACATACACCACCCCCTACCCGGGTCCGACCATAGACAGGGAAACCTTCCCCAATACCTTGGCCCAGTTTTACTGGGCGCAAGAAAAAGCGGCTGACGACAGCGGTTATGCCTGGGGAATCGGTTTCGCCCTCGGCTTTGACTATAGCTACCCGACAGAGACCTGGGCCCCCGTTCGTTTGGTCGCGGGAGGCAACGCATCGACTAAACCGGGCTGCGAAACCTTACAAGGACATCTTCTCGTTACCGAAACTGAAGTGGATGACATTGTCGATGTGCGCACTCATCTGCGTTGGCGTCGTTGCAGCAGCGGTCAACATTGGCAAAACGCTGATTGTCGCGGTGACGCCCTGCTTTTCAGCCGTGACAACCTGCCCTCACCACCGGGCTCAGGGTGGCGCTTACCGACTCTTCTCGAACTGGCCAGCCTGGCGGATTTAACCTGCACATTACCAGCAATCAATCATGTCGGTTTCCCCAACACCCCCTCGAGCGATTTTTGGACGGGGACGGTCTCCTCAAATGACGATCACAGCTACTGGGTTATGAATTTTTACTATGGCGATAACCGACTTGCCCCAGAGGCAAGCCGTGCCCATGTGCGATGGGTAAAGAGTGAAAACATTGAGGCAGCAACATCACGTTAGCTGGCAACAACGCTATCAATGCTCTCGCGTAGCCTCGAACACAATATCAGGCCAACGCTCTTTCGTCAGATCCAGGTTAACCCGTGAAGGTGCGATATAGACCAGATCACCACCGCCATCGATCGCCAGATTGTCATGGGCCTTGCGCTGAAACTCCTCCAGCTTTTTCGTGTCATCGCAACGCACCCAACGGGCGGTCGCAACATTAACGGCTTCGAACAAACATTCAACACCGTATTCGTGTTGAAGACGATGCGCTACAACGTCAAACTGCAGAACGCCGACGGCTCCGACGATGAGATCGTTGTTGACCAATGGCTTGAACAACTGCGAGGCACCTTCTTCGCAAAGCTGCTCCAAACCTTTCTGCAAGGCCTTCATACGCAATGGATCTTTTAATCGCGCCCGCTTAAAAAGCTCCGGGGCGAAGTGCGGAATACCGGTAAACTTCAAATCTTCACCTTGTGTAAAGGTGTCGCCGATCTGCATGGTGCCGTGGTTATGCAGTCCGATAATATCACCGGGATAGGCCTCAATCACCGCGTCACGCTCACTGGCCATAAAGGTCAGTGCATTGGCTACACGTACCTCTTTGCCGGTACGGACCTGTTTCATTTTCATGCCCTGTTGATAAACACCTGAACAGACACGCAAGAAGGCGATACGATCGCGGTGCGCCGGATCCATGTTGGCCTGGATCTTAAAAACGAAACCGCTGAAACTCTCCTCTTCCGGTTTTACCTCACGCGACAGGGTAGGACGCGCCAACGGCCCCGGGGCATATTCTGCCAAGGCATCGAGCATCTCCTCCACGCCAAAATTGTTGATGGCCGAACCGAAATAGACTGGAGTTTGTTTACCATCAAGAAAAGCCTGGTGGTCAAAGGTATGACTGGCCCCGACAACCAACTCGATTTCATCGCGGAATTCCTGAGCCATTGATCCCAATACTTCATCCAGACGCGGATTATCCAAACCCTCGATTATCTCGCCAGCCTGCAGCTTGCCGCCGTGGGTTGGGCTGAACAGGTGCACCCGTTTGTGGTAAAGGTGAAATATTCCCTTAAACGATTTACCCATGCCGATAGGCCAGGTCATGGGAGCACATTGTATATTCAATACAGTCTCAACCTCATCCAGCAGTTCGATGGGGCTACGGCCCTCCCGATCCAATTTGTTGATGAAGGTCAGGATGGGAGTAGTGCGCAAACGACAGACTTCCATCAGTTTGATGGTTCTTCCCTCCACACCCTTGGCGCTATCTATCACCATCAGGGCTGAGTCGACTGCGGTCAGGGTACGATATGTATCCTCGGAAAAATCCTCGTGACCGGGGGTATCGAGCAGATTGACGATCTTGCCCTTATAGGGAAACTGCATTACCGATGAGGTAACAGAGATACCACGCTGTTTTTCCAATTCCATCCAATCGGAGGTCGCGTGCCGTGCTGCTTTGCGCCCCTTGACGGTACCAGCCAGCTGAATAGCACCTCCGTACAACAGCAGCTTTTCGGTCAAGGTGGTTTTACCGGCATCCGGATGGGAAATGATCGCGAAGGTGCGACGACGTTGAATTTGCTCGAGCAGGCTGGCCATTGAGATACGCCTAAAAAGCGGGCATTTTACTCCATGGCAGCAATGCCCACAAACTCAAGTATTTATCCACAACGGGACTTATATTCGCCAATCATTTGACGGAATGGAGGTTTTCACATCTATTTCAAAACCGGCCACCTCTCATATCTTTCTGTTTTTTCGACACTTTTGGCCTGGCAACACGCGCCATCACACGGCTGGATGAATTACTTGTAGGTCACAACCGCTTTAGGCAAATAGGCCTTTGCTCAAAACGTCACAAATTTGTCAGGTCAGGGCTTACATGTAGCAAGGCTATACGTTAGACTAATGGCATTGAGATTATATGGTTTAACTCCTTCGGCTAGTATGCCGGGATTGAAAGCAGGCCAGACATGGATCAAATAGAAAATTGCACCAACTCCCGCCCCTTTGAGGCCTTTGATTTTCAGGAATGGGCCAAGCTTGCCCAAACCGATCCCACGGCATTCGAACAGCGACGTCAGGGCATCATTGATCAAGTCATCGATCAGGCCCCAGAGGAAACTCAGCACCGCCTCCGTCAATTCCAATTTCGAATCGACCTGGAACGCCAACGGGCCAAGACCCCGCTGGCAGCCTGCATACGCCTCTCCTCCATGATGTGGGATATGATGCTTGGTCCCAATGGCTTAGCCCAAAACGTCGAAGATTTGCCTAGAATCCTGAATGGCCAACCTACCAGGCAGCGCCCCAAAGCGGAAAAGGCCGACATCCTGCCTTTCACATCGCAAAAGGCCGGCAACTAGATCAAACTGAATAATCGTTCGTCAGATAAAGCGCAAACAAAGAAAAAGGGTTACCCGGAGATGGGTAACCCTTTTTTATATGGTGGGCCGTCTGCGACTNNTGCTCTACCGACTGAGCTAACGGCCCGATTTGAAGGGGTGGAATGATACAGGAGTTGGCAGTAAATACCAACCCCCGATCAACGCTATTTACTACACCGCGTCGAGCTTACGCAGTTTTTCCGGTAAAAGCTTCATATCAACCAGGCCGGTTATCAACGACTTAGCAAAAGTGGCCTCATCTTCATAAACCATTTTGTAATACTGTACTTTCATGGTCAGGGCTGATCCCAGAATGATAGATACCAATACCATCATAGAACCTATTGCCAAGGTCGATACCCCGGTAATGCCCTGGCCGATGGTACAGCCCATAGAAAGCACGCCGCCAATACCCATCAGAGTTGCGCCGATCAGGTGGTTAACCACATCTTGCTTGGAAGAGAACCACTCGATGCGAAATTTCTTGGTGAAAATGGAATAGAGGAAAGAACCGACTATTACACCCAGCAAAGCCGTCAGACCGAAAGAAACCAACAGAGAATCCGCACCACCTTTGACGTAGGCCAGCGCCTCTCCCATCGGGTTGATGAATGTATAGGATTGTACACCTACGCTAATCGGACGCTGATCCATGAATTCAACTTCTTCCAACCAGGTCTGTCCCATGGGACCGCCAGTGATATACCATGCGCCAATTACGGCAGCACCAACTACGATACCTGCCAGCACATGATCGAATCCTTTACGGAATTCTTCCGAACGGAAAATAATAAATAACATCAGACCGGCGAGTAACATGCCAAAAATCAGTCGAATAGACGCAGCATCGCCACCGGTCACATGGGCCGCAAGACTACCTATATCCTGTCCCGTATAACCACGGACTCCCAGATCGACGGATATTGGATTCATCCAACTGTGGAACACCACCGCGTAAAAATTGGTTTTGGTCATTAGATAAGCGAAGAAACCGGCCACCAACAGAACCACAATGGACTTAAGATTTCCGCCACCGATACGAATTAAGGTCTTGTTACCACATCCACTGGCCAATGTCATACCGACACCAAACATCAGGCCACCAAAAATGTAGCGCGGCCAGGCGAAATTAGTAGCTCGATAAGGCGGTAGAGTGGAGTCCATTGCCAGCACGCCCAATGTTTCCAGCAAAATTGCCCCGATCATGGCCACGGAAATTGCCAAAAACCAAGCTCGCATGCGACTGGTATCCCCCATATTGACCCAGTCAGAGACAGCGCCCATGGTGCAAAAATTGGTTTTATTCACGACAGCCCCCATCACAACCGCGATGAGAAAGCCGTAGAGCAGTACTTGTTGCGCAATAGTTAGATCCATCGATACCCCCGGATAGTTAACATATATTTATCAATATAACAGCTGATTCTAATATCGAAGCACCAAATAACCAAGCGGGACTTGCAATCCAAAGTACGGCACAGGTGACTACACTTTTATGGATATTTGATTTGAGGACAAAAAAAAACCGGCCGAAGCCGGTTTTCTAATTTTCTATCTATTCGCCTGCCTCTACCGGGGTAGCGTCTTCAGGACGATCCACTAGCTCTACGATAGCCATGGGTGCATTGTCACCGGGACGGAAACCCGCCTTCAGAATGCGCAGATACCCACCTGGACGTTGCTGATAGCGGGGCGCCAACTCGTTAAATAATTTGCTGACAACGTCTTTGTCACGCAAACGGGAAAATGCCAGGCGACGTTTGGCCAGATTATCGGTTTTAGCCATAGTAATCAGCGGTTCAGCCACACGACGCAACTCTTTTGCCTTAGGCAAGGTGGTGCGAATTAATTCATGGCGCAGCAGTGATGCGGCCATATTACGCATTAGAGCCTTACGGTGACTGCTATTGCGGCTTAATTGTCTGCCAATGTTACGATGACGCATTTCTGTTTCCTTAAATACTTCTAATTAATCAAATCTAGTGATTGGTCTTATCTTTCAAACCGGCAGGAGGCCAGTTTTCCAATCGCAATCCCAGCGACAAACCGCGTGAAGCGAGTACGTCTTTGATCTCAGTAAGAGACTTCTTACCCAGGTTAGGGGTTTTCAACAGNNTTTCAAACAATTGGCGGAACGAACTGTCAACTCCAGATCATCAACAGGCCGCAGCAAAATCGGGTCGATTTCTTCAGCAGGCTGCTCCTGCACTGCGTCTTCTTTACCCTGCAGATCTACGAAGGTAGTCAATTGATCCTGCAAGATAGTGGCGGCACCACGAATGGCGTCCTCCGGATCGAGTGTTCCGTTGGTCTCCAACTCAATAATGAGCTTATCCAAGTCTGTACGCTGCTCAACTCGTGCAGCCTCAACATTGTAAGAAACGCGCAATACCGGACTATAGGTAGCATCCAACTGCAGGTGACCTATCTGGCGACCGTGTTCGTCGTTGCCTGCTGACTGTCCAGCCACTTTGTAACCGCGACCAACAGCCACCTTCAAGGTCATATTCAATTCACCGGCATCAGTCAAATGAGCAATGACATGATCTGGATTGATCAATTCGATATCGTGTTCCAGATTCAGGTCAGACGCCTTAACGATACCAGGACCTTTTTTGTTCAAGGTAACTGTTGCTTCTGTACGATTGTGCATTTTCAACGCCAAACCTTTCAGATTCAGCATTATATCTACAACGTCTTCCTGCACACCTTCGATGGTACTGTACTCATGCAGAACGCCTTCAATCTCTACTTCTGTTACGGCACAACCAGGCATGGAAGACAACAATATCCTGCGTAATGCGTTGCCTAGTGTGTGGCCAAAGCCCCGTTCCAGAGGCTCAAGCGTAACTTTAGCAACCCTGTCAGAAACATTTTGTACGCTAACTAAACGAGGCTTTAAAAATTCTGACAATGAGCCTTGCATCGATTTTCCTCTCTTTTATAAAGATCCAGGAAACAAATCCCTACGAAACTGATAAATCCAACCAAACCAATAGTCGGGATTACTTGGAGTACAACTCCACAACCAGGTGTTCGTTGATGTCAGCCGACAAGTCACTACGTTCTGGCATTGCCTTGAAAACGCCCTGCAGTTTCTTTGCATCCACGTCCAACCACTCTGCTATACCACGCTGCTGTGCCATATCCATAGCTGCTTGAACACGCAATTGATTGCGACTTGATTCTTCAACGGCAACTACATCATTTACTCTGACCTGGAATGAAGGAATATTGACCTTTTTACCGTTAACCTGGACCGAGTTATGACGCACCATTTGGCGCGCTTCACTACGGGAAACTGCCAGCCCCATACGATAGACAACATTATCCAGGCGACTTTCGAGCAACTGTAACAAGCGCTCGCCGGTATTACCTTTCAAACGATCGGCTTCTTTGTAATAACCGCGGAATTGACGTTCCAGGATACCGTATATACGTCTTAACTTTTGTTTTTCACGCAACTGAGTCGCGTAGTCAGACAAACGGGTACGACGTTGACCGTGCTGCCCGGGCGCCGATGGACGGTTGTCAAACGCGCATTTGGCAGAAAAACACTTTTCGCCTTTCAGAAACAGTTTCGCACCTTCGCGGCGACACTGACGACATTTTGCTCCAATATACCTAGCCAAGACCCTGTCTCCAATAATTAAACACGACGACGTTTTGGAGGACGGCAACCATTATGCGGAATGGGCGTTACATCCAAAATGCTGGTGATTTTAAAACCTTGCGCGTTCAAAGCACGAACCGCTGACTCACGTCCTGGACCAGGACCTTTAACCCACACTTCCAGGTTTTTGACGCCGTATTCCTGCGCCACTGTACCGGCTTTTTCAGCTGCAACCTGTGCGGCAAACGGTGTACTCTTGCGCGAGCCACGAAAACCAGAACCGCCAGAGGTTGCCCATGACAGAGCATTACCCTGACGATCTGTAATAGTCACGATAGTGTTGTTAAACGAGGCATGTACGTGCGCCACGCCATCGGCGACATTCTTTTTTACGCGCTTACGCGTACGAGGTGCTGCTGCTTTAGCCATAATTCGCTATTTCCCAAACCAATCTATACAGATTACTTTTTAATCATCTTGCGTGGTCCCTTACGGGTACGCGCGTTTGTACGGGTACGCTGACCGCGTACCGGTAGACCGCGACGATGACGCAAACCGCGGTATGAACCCATATCCATGAGTCGTTTGATACTCATGGTAACCTCACGGCGCAAATCACCTTCTACGGCATATTTACCGACTTCGCTACGAATGGATTCGAGTTGCTCTTCTGTCAAATCCTTAATCTTGGCTTCCGGATTAATACCAGTTACCGCACAAATGCTGCGAGACCGGGTCTTACCGATACCATAGATAGACTGCAAGGCAATAACGGTGTGTTTATTAACCGGTACGTTGATACCCGCAATACGTGCCATCTAGACTCTCCAAATACACTTTAAACCACGAAAAACGCGCAATATTAGACCCTTAGCGCGCCAAATTCAAGCACTACTTACCCTTAGCCCTGACGTTGTTTATGACGGGCATCTTCACAAATTACCCGAACTACGCCATTGCGCTTGATAATCTTACATTTTCTGCACAATTTCTTAACTGATGCGCGAACTTTCATTACCTTTACTCCAAGTTCCAATTGCCTAGCGAATTAACCCACCACGACCATGGGTTTTCAGGTTGGCCTTCTTCATCAGNNAGCAGTTTGCTCACCGGGACGAATTCCAGGAATAAAGGCCCCGGAACGCTTCAGATTATCCGCGGTATCCTTAGGGTTAAATACCAGAGCAGTATAAAAGAAGCAGAAAAATACTATTGCCAACGCGTATAAAGCTACATACAAAGGCTGCCCGGGTGACAAGGTTGACGACAAATCCTTCAACCAACCCATCCCCTGCGCACTACCAAACCAACCACCTAAGGTTGCAGGAAACAATATGATACTGGAGGCAAAAATAGGCGGAATTACACCGGCCATATTGACCTTTAGT
>DKAX01000022.1 GCA_002450975.1 Proteobacteria bacterium UBA6915 | reverse complement strand
ATCTTCGAGGCGGTGATCAAGGCCGGTGCCACCACCATCAATATCCCCGACACCGTGGGCTACAACCTGCCACAGCAGTTTGGTGACATGGTGGGCAAGGTGATCGCCGGCACCCCCAACGCCGACCAGGCTATCTTCTCGGTTCACTGCCACAACGACCTGGGGCTGGCAGTGGCCAACTCGTTATCCGCGGTGATGAATGGTGCCCGTCAGGTGGAGTGCACCATCAACGGTTTGGGCGAGCGCGCCGGCAACGCCTCCTTGGAAGAGGTGGTGATGGCCGTGCGTACCCGCCAGGATCTGTTTGCCTGTGATACCGGCCTGGACACCACGCAGATCGTCACTTGCTCGCGCCTGGTGTCAGGTATTACCGGTTTCCCGGTGCAACCTAACAAGGCCATCGTCGGCGCCAACNNCGAGATCATGCGCGCCCAGGACGTTGGCTGGACCACCAACCGCATGGTGTTGGGCAAACACTCCGGCCGCAACGCCTTTCGTACCCGCCTGCAGGAGCTGGGTGTGACCTTCGAGTCGGAGGATGAGCTCAATGCCGCCTTTGCCCGATTCAAGGAGCTGGCGGACAAAAAACATGAAATCTACGACGACGACCTGCAGGCCCTGGTGACAGAGACCAATCTGGAGGCCGCCAACGAGCGGGTGAAATTAGTGGCGCTGCGCGTCTGTTCCGAGACCGGCGAGACCCCGCAGGCGGATATTACCCTGTGGCTGGATGGCGAGGAGCGCAAGGCCACTGCCAGCGGTGGCGGGCCGGTGGATGCCTCTTTCAAGGCCATCGAAAAGATCGTCGCCAGTGACAGCCATCTGCAACTTTATTCGGTCAATAACATCACCAGCGGTACCGATGCCCAGGGTGAGGTGACCGTGCGCCTGGAGAAGGCCGGGCGCATCGTCAACGGCCAGGGGGCCGATACCGATATCGTCATCGCCTCGGCCAAGGCCTATATCAACGCCTTGAACAAATTGGTGTTGGCCAGTGATCGCGCACACCCGCAGGTCTGAGTGGTGAACGATCCCCATCATCAGCATTCCGCCTATCTGGAGGCTCTAGGTATCCAGGCCTGGTATCGCCGCGAAGAAGCTGCGTCTGTCAGTGTCTCCGGCAACGCATTGCTGACAGCGGACGAACCGCAGGTTACCACGCAACCCGAGCCCCAGGTTGTTGCACCGGTTGTCCGACCCGCGGTAGACAAGCCCTTGGATTGGCCGGAATTGGAGGCTCGGGTACGCGCCTGTACTGCCTGTGAGCTGCACACGACCCGTACCCAGACGGTATTCGGTGTAGGTAATCGCCAGGCTCAGCTGATGGTTATCGGTGAGGCACCGGGGGCGGACGAGGATCGTCAGGGCGAACCCTTTGTCGGACGTGCCGGTCAGTTGTTGAACAGCATGTTGGCGGCTATTGGTTTAAAAAGAGATGAGGTATTCATCGCTAATATCCTCAAATGCCGGCCACCCAATAATCGTGATCCAAATCCGGAGGAGGCGGCCGCATGCGCGTCGTTTCTCAGTCAGCAATTGGCTTTGGTTAAACCTCGCGTCATTTTGGCCGTGGGCAGGGTGGCGGCGCAAAACCTGTTGGCAACGGATGCCGCCATCGGCAGCCTGCGCGGGCGTATGCATCACTACGGGGAAAGCGCCACGCCGCTGGTGGTAACCTACCATCCCGCCTATCTGTTGCGTTCACCCCTGGAAAAGCGCAAGGCGTGGCAGGATTTGCGGCTGGCACTCCAAACCCTGCGTAATGCCTGATGGACGGGTGCAAGGCACCATTGGCAGCCAGATGAACGCCCAGCCTAAACAAACTGACTATCAGTTTCGCCCAATGGTGGCTGCGGATTTACCCCAGGTTTACGCCGTTGAAATCGTTGCCTACGATTTTCCCTGGACCCGCGGTATTTTGGCCGACTGCATCAAGGTAGGCTATGAATGCTGGTTGTTGACTGACGGTCGTGCGATTCTGGCCTACGGTATTATGTCGGTAGCCGCCGGTGAGGCCCATATCCTTAACCTGTGTGTTGCGCCTGAATATCAGGGCAAAGGCTTGGGACGTCGGTTGTTGCAACACCTGTTGCAGGTGGCGCAGGAGAGACGGGTTGATACCGTCTTTCTGGAGGTGCGCCAATCCAATATGCGTGCCGCCGCCTTATATCGCAGTATGCAATTCAATGAAGTGGGTTTTCGCAAGGCCTATTACCCGGCTGAACGTGGGCGCGAGGACGCTGTAATCTTCGCCCGCAGTCTCGACTTGTTTGCCGATGAGTGACGAACAGTGGTCGAAATAAATAACCTGCCTCCGGTGATTTTTCTCATGGGGCCTACTGCCTCAGGCAAGACAGATGTGGCCGTTCGCCTCGTGGAAAAGCTTCCCTGCGAGATCGTCAGCGTCGATTCGGCGCTGGTCTATCGGGGAATGGATATTGGTACCGCCAAACCCGATGCTGAGCTTTTGGCACGTGCTCCGCATCGCTTGATCGATGTCTGTGATCCCGCCGAACCTTATTCCGCAGCCCGTTTTCGTCAGGATGCTCTGCATGAAATCGACGAAATCCATGCAGCGGGGCGTATTCCTCTGTTGGTTGGGGGGACCATGCTCTATTTCCGCGCCCTGGAGCAGGGGTTGTCGGAACTGCCTGCGGCCGACCCGGTTATCCGTGCGCATTTGGACGAGCAGTTGATGCGTGAGGGCTCGGAAGCCTTGCATGCCGAACTGGCGAAAGTCGATCCGGTGTCCGCTGCACGGATTCATCACAATGATCCTCAGCGTATCCAGCGGGCTTTGGAGATATTTTTAGCCACTGGCAGCCCCATGAGTGAACTGTGGGAGGCCCAGCGGGTCGAAAGTTTCCCCTTTCATCTGCTCAAGATCGCCCTGGCACCGCTGGAGCGTTCCATATTGCATGAACGTATTGCACTGCGTTTTAAAGGTATGCTTGAACAAGGCTTGGTGGAAGAAGTGCGTCGGTTTTTTCAACGCGGTGATCTGAGTCTGGATCTGCCTGCCATGCGTGCCGTGGGTTATCGTCAGGTTTGGGCCTATCTGGCCGGTGAATACGATTATGCCACTATGGTGCAAAAAGGCATCGTTGCCACCCGGCAGCTGGCCAAGCGCCAATTAACCTGGTTACGCAGTGATGCCGAGGTGCACTGGCTGGATGCCCAGGAGGAAAAAATGTTTGAAAAGCTATTGAATTTGATTGAAAGGGAACGCATCTTGTAGCCGTGGCATGAGCGTGGCGACGGCGTTATGCTACTCTTTTTCAGTAGTACGTGGGATTTTTGGATGGTTCTTCACGGATGATAATATTTTTTGTTGTTATTTAACGACTTATGCGCCTTGACGCAGAATAAACACAATATCAAAAGGAGAATAACATGACCAAGGGGCAATCATTACAAGACCCTTTTTTAAACGCCCTAAGAAAAGAGCGTATACCAGTCTCGATCTTCCTCGTGAATGGAATCAAGTTGCAGGGGCAAATCGAGTCTTTTGACCAGTTTGTTGTATTGTTGAAGAACACCGTCAGTCAAATGGTTTACAAACACGCTATTTCGACGGTGGTTCCTGCCCGTAATGTCAAACTTAGTACCGGTGATTCATCTGACGCAGGTAATAACGCCTAATCGTAGTTGTCCTTCGGGGGTGTGGATTGTTTGAACGCCCCCGTTCCGGTGAACGTGCCGTTTTGGTTCACCTGGACTTTCATACCGATCAGCAAGACGCACTAGAAGAGTTTCGTGAACTGGCCCTGTCCGCCGGTGCCGATCCGGTTGCCACGGTTACAGGAAGCCGCTCGCGCCCGGATGCCAAGTATTTCATCGGCAGCGGCAAGGCCGAGGAGTTACACGAGCGTGTGGTGGCGGAGAAGGCCGAGTTGGTCTTGGTCAATCATGCCCTCAGCCCTGCCCAGGAGCGTAACCTGGAGCGTCTGTTGCAGTGCCGCGTGCTGGATCGTACCGGCCTGATTCTGGATATCTTTGCCCAGCGCGCCAAGTCCCACGAAGGTCGCTTACAGGTAGAACTGGCTCAGTTGCGCCATATGTCCACCCGCCTGGTGCGCGGTTGGACCCACTTGGAGCGTCAGAAGGGTGGTATCGGCCTGCGTGGCCCCGGTGAAACCCAATTGGAAACTGACCGCCGTTTATTGCGGCTTCGTATCAAACAGCTAAACAAGCACCTGGAGAAGGTCAGTCAACGGCGTGAACAGAATCGCCGTCCCCGGCGCAAGGCGGAGATTGCTACTGTCTCCCTGGTAGGCTACACCAATGCGGGTAAGTCGACCCTGTTTAACCAACTGACCCGCTCCGATGTTTACGCCGCGGATCAATTGTTCGCCACTCTGGATTCGACCCTGCGTCGCCTCGCCCTGGATGACCAGGTGACGGCGGTGTTGGCCGATACCGTGGGGTTTGTCAGCAATTTGCCCCATGAGCTGGTGGCCGCCTTTCGCTCCACCCTGGAGGAGACCCTGGAGGCGCAGGTGTTATTGCATGTTATCGATGCCTCGTCACCGGAGCGGGATTTCAATATCGCGCAGGTTAATACCGTACTCAAGGAGATCGGTGCCGAGGAGATCCCGCAAATCGAAATTTTCAACAAGATAGATCTGATGGAGGGGGCTGAGCCCCGGGTCGAGCGTGACGATACCGGCCAGGTGCGCCGGGTATGGTTATCAGCCCGCACCGGCAATGGAGTTGAGCAGCTACGCGCCGTGCTCGCGGAATACCTCAAACCGGCCCAAACCATCTATCGTCTGCGCCTGAGCCCTGATGCCTCGCGCCTGCGCGCCCGTTTGTTTGCCCTGGGGGTGGTCCAGGAGGAACAATTCGACGATCAGGGTAATGCCCTGCTATCCATAGCCCTGAAAGCGGGCGAATGGGAGCAATTACAACGCCATTATGGCTTGACCCGGGAAATGATCTGCTGACAGGACCGGAATTCCTTGCGGGTAGAGGCTAAGGTCCATAAAATCTCACCTTCACGTTTTTATAGCAATTCACACATTAAAACATTGGAGTATTCCATGGCCTGGAACGAACCGGGTGGTGGCGACAAAGATCCCTGGGGCGGCGGCAGTCGCAATGAACAGGGGCCACCAGATCTGGATGAAGTGTTTAAGAAGTTTCAAGACAAGCTGAACAAGATGTTTGGCGGCAAGGGTGGCGGCGCCGGTGGAGCCGGATCCGGTGCCGGCGGCTCCTTCGGTATCGGCTTGATCCTGTTGGCGGTGTTGGCCCTGTGGGGCTTTTCCGGGTTCTATATCATCGATCCGGCTGAGCGTGGTGTTGTCATGCGCTTTGGTCAATACACCACCACCACCACACCGGGCCCCCATTGGCATCTGCCTGTTCCGATTGAACGGGTGGAAAAGGTCAATGTGGACAATATCCGCGTCGCCGAGATCGGCTTTCGCTCCGGCGGCCGTCAGGGTGGTGGCAGCGTAGAGGCCGAATCTCTGATGCTGACCCAGGACGAGAACATCGTCAGTATCGAGCTGGTGGTGCAGTACAAGGTCAAGGATGCGCGCGATTACCTGTTCAAGGTGCGCGATCCTGATGCCACTCTGCGTCAGGCGACCGAGAGTGCCCTGCGTGAAATCATTGGTAAGAGCAAGATGGATTTCGTTATTACCGAGGGTCGTGGTGAAGTGGCCAGTCGTGCAGAAGTCCTGATCCAGGAGATCCTCGATCGCTACAATACCGGTCTGCAACTGACCAGCGTCAATATGCAGGACTTGCAACCACCCGAGCAGGTGCAGGCGGCATTCGCCGATGTGGTCAAGGCGCGCGAGGATGAGCAGCGTCTGAAGAATGAGGCCGAGGCCTACTCTAACGACATTATTCCCAAGGCGCGTGGTGCCTCCGCCCGCCAGATGGAAGAGGCCAATGCCTATCGCGATCAGGTTATCGCCCAGGCAGAGGGTGAGTCGTCTCGTTTCGAGAAGGTCTTGCGCGAGTACAGCAAGGCACCTCGTGTAACCCGTGAGCGTCTCTATATCGAAGCCATGGAAAAGGTGCTTGCCAACAGCGGTAAGGTGATGGTGGACGTGAAGGGTGGCAACAATCTGTTGTATCTGCCCCTGGACAAACTGGCGCCCGGCAGCGGTGATGGTCGCAGCAGCGGCGTGATCGAGTTGCCCGGCAGTACAGCTCCAGCGACCAGTAGCAATGACGGCAGTCGTTCCAGCAGTGACAGATTGAGAGAATCCCTGCGCAACAATCGGGGAGGAGTACGCTAATGGGCCAAATGAAATCCTTGGGCACCATCGGGCTGCTGATGGTGATTATTATCTCGCTGTTCTCCGTCTATACGGTCAGCGAGCGTGAGAAGGCTATTCTCTTCCGTCTGGGGGAAATCGTCGATGATCAGATCGGCCCCGGTCTGCATGTCATGGTGCCCTTTATCAATAACGTGAAGAAATTCGACGCACGTATTCAGACCCTGGATGCTACGCCGGAACGTTATCTGACCAGCGAGAAGAAGAACGTTATCGTCGATTCTTTCGTCAAGTGGCGTATCGAGGATGTCTCCAAGTATTACACAGCCACAGGCGGCGACGAGTCGCAGGCCAATCTGCGTCTGGCGCAAAATATCAAGGAAGGTTTACGTAATGAGTTCGGCAAGCGCACCATCCAGGAGGTGGTCTCCGGTGAACGTACCGAGATCATGAATCTGATGGATGAAATCGCCAATAATGCCGCCAAGCAGTTCGGTATCCGCGTTATCGACGTGCGCGTCAAGCGTATCGACCTGCCGCGCGACGTCAGTGATTCGGTCTACCGGCGTATGGAGGCCGAGCGTGAGCGTGTGGCCAAGGATCTGCGTGCCAAGGGTGCGGAGGCGGCCGAGCGTATACGTGCCGATGCCGATCGTCAGAGCACGGTCATCAAGGCAGAGGCCTATCGTGATGCTGAACGTATTCGCGGTGAGGGCGACGCCAAGGCTTCGGAGATCTATGCCCGCGCCTTTAACAAGGACCCGGAATTCTATTCCTTGTACCGCAGCCTGAATGCCTATCAAGCCACCTTCAAGGATGGCAGCGGCATGATGGTGCTGGAACCCGATGCGGAGTTTTTTAAATATTTTGACAGCTCTACCGGGAAGCGCAGCAAGTAATCGGTGCGATAAAGGGGTGCCAGTCACCCCTTTATCATGATGAGTACCTTCGGCCCTGTGTGACAGGGAGTGGGTGAGCAAGGTCTTCACAGGCATTATCTGAGGCAGTGGCATGATGTGGCAGGATTTGTTGACGGCCGTGGCCTTGATGTTGGTGTTGGAAGGGGTGCTGCCCTTTCTCAATCCCAGCGGATTACGTACTGCCTTGTTTCAGATTATTCACCTGAATGACCGCAGCCTGCGTGCGGTCGGCCTGTTCAGTATGCTGGCAGGTGTGGTGTTGCTCTATTTTGTTCATTGACCTGTAAGGTTGCGAACGTTCTACAGAAATTAGTTTTGGTGAGTGTGATGAGTTCTTCCAAGTTGACCAATAATCGCTGGCTGTTGCCTGAGGGAATTGAGGAGCTGCTGCCGCCGCGTGCGCGCGTGCTGGAGCAGTTGCGGCGCAATCTGCTGGATCTGTTCGATCGCTGGGGTTATGACCTGGTCATGCCGCCTTTCATTGAATACCTGGATTCCCTGTTGACGGCTACTGGCAACGACCTGGATTTGCAGACCTTCAAGCTGACTGACCAACTGACCGGTAGACTGATGGGCGTGCGCGCCGATATGACACCGCAGGTGGCACGTATCGATGCTCACCATATCAAGAGTGATCATCCGGTGCGCCTGTGTTATCTCGGTTCCGTTTTGCGTACCCGCCCCGAGGGCATGGCCGGTTCCCGTTGTCCACTGCAGATCGGCGCCGAACTCTATGGTCATGGTGGTGTGGAGAGTGACAGCGAGATCGTACACCTGATGGTCGAGACCCTGGCGGCCACCGGGCTGAGTGATATTCACCTGGATCTGGGGCATGTCGGTATTTACCGCGGTCTGGCCCGTCAGTTCGGCCTGGATGCCGGGCGTGAGGCGCAGTTATTTTCTGTTCTGCAGGGCAAGGCCAGCAAGGAGTTGTCCGATCTGCTGCAGCAGTGGGGTATCGACAGCAAGGGCAGGCAGATGTTTCTCGACCTGATTACCCTGAACGGTCGCGCCGACGAGGTACTGTCGGCCGCGCGGCGCAGCCTGGTCGGTGCAGACAAGCCGGTGCAACAGGCCCTGGATCAATTGCATCAGTTGGCCACTCTTTTGGCCGCGCGCCTACCGGAGCTTGCACTGCATTTCGACCTGGCGGAGTTGCGTGGATACCACTACCACACCGGCGTGGTCTTTGCCGCCTATGTGCCGGGTTATGGTCAGGCTGTGGCTCAGGGCGGACGCTATGACGATATTGGTCAGGTATTTGGCCGGGCGCGTCCGGCAACCGGATTTAGCGCCGACCTAAAGACGCTGATTAACTTGAGTTCCGCCCCCCTGCCAGACCATAATAGCGGCGCTATTTTCGCCCCCTTTTCCGACGATTCAACCCTGTGGCAAGAGATTGCGGCCTTGCGGGCCAAAGGGGAGCGAGTGGTCTGTGCATTACCTGGACAACAGGGTGATGGGGCGGCCATGGGGTGTGATCGACAACTGGTGAATAGTGGCGGTCGCTGGCAGATTCAAAAGAGATAGAGTGAGAGGATCATGGGAAAGAATGTCGTAGTTATCGGTTCCCAATGGGGCGATGAAGGCAAGGGCAAGATCGTGGATTTACTCACCGATCGTGCCAAGGCGGTGGTGCGTTTTCAGGGCGGCCACAATGCCGGTCATACCCTGGTGATCAACGGTGCCAAGACCGTATTGCACCTGATCCCGTCTGGTATCCTGCGCGAAGGTGTCGAGTGCATGATCGGTAACGGCGTGGTGCTGGCCCCCGATGCCTTGATGAAAGAGATTGGCATGTTGGAAGAGCGTGGCGTGCCGGTGCGCGAACGGTTGAAGATTAGCGGTGCCTGTCAGTTGATCCTGCCCTACCATGTTGCTTTGGACCATGCCCGTGAACTGGCGCGCGGTAAATCGGCTATCGGTACTACCGGTCGCGGCATCGGCCCCGCCTATGAAGACAAGATCTCACGCCGCGGTCTGCGCCTGGGTGATCTTTTCCACCGCGAGCGCTTCGCCGCCAAGCTGGGTGAGGTGCTGGATTATCACAATTTCGTTTTACAGAACTACTACAAGGCTGAGCCAGTCGATTTCCAGAAAACGCTGGATGATGTCCTGAAGCTTCAGGATGAACTACGCCCTATGGTGACCGACGTTACCGAGAACTTGTACCAGTATCAGAAGCGCGATGAAGGCGTGTTGTTCGAAGGCGCGCAGGGCGCCTTGCTGGATATCGACCACGGTACCTATCCCTTTGTAACCTCATCCAATACCACTGCTGGCGGTGCTGCCACCGGCAGCGGCGTGGGTCCGGCGCGCTTTGATTACATTTTGGGTATCACCAAGGCCTATACCACCCGCGTCGGTTCCGGTCCCTTCCCGACCGAGTTGTTCGACGAGATGGGGCAGCACCTGGCTTCCAAGGGGCACGAGTTTGGTTCCACTACCGGTCGTCCCCGTCGTTGCGGCTGGTTCGATGCCGTAGCCCTGCGTCGCTCCAATGTGATTAATAGTGTCTCCGGCCTGTGCATCACCAAGCTGGACGTGCTTGATGGTTTGGAGTCTATCCGTCTGTGCGTGGGTTATCGTTGCGCCGAAGGTGAGCGCCTGTCGCCGCCGGTAGTTGCCGATGACTATGCCACCTGCGAACCGATCTATATCGAAATGCCCGGCTGGAAGGAGTCTACCGTAGGTGTGCGCAATTACGACGACCTGCCGGAGGCTGCGCGTAAATACCTGGCCAAGATCGAAGAGATTGTCGAGACACCCATAGATATCATCTCCACCGGTCCCGATCGCGCCGATACTATCGTCTTGCGCCATCCGTTTGCATAGTAGTTAACGGATTGATGGGTTAAAAAAGGCGGCCTTGATGGCCGCCTTTTTTGTTGCCGAAAGATTGATGAACATCTGACGTTTCGTTGCATTGCGTCGTGAGTCGGTTTCATTTCTGCAACATTTTTTTGATCTCCGCCATTTGCGTGCTCAGTTCATTCAGCTTCCGCTGAAGGTCGTTGTCCACCGGTTGTTTAGTCGCGTCAATGTCACCTAACTGCTGCGACTGCATGGCATTGACAATGATGGCGATAAACAGATTTAACATGGTGAAGGTGGCTATCAAAATATAGGGAACGAAGAACAGCCAGGCGTGGGGGAACTGTTCCATCAATGGTCTAACGATGCCCATGGACCAACTCTCCAGGGTCATGATCTGGAACAGTGTGTACATGGAGGCGCTGATTGAACCGAACCATTCGGGGAAGGCCTGGCCGAAGAGATTGGTGGCCATGACGGCGAAGACATAGTAGATCAACAGCAGTACCAGAATGATAGACGACAGGCCGGGGATGGCGGCCAATAGGGCGGAGACCACTTTGCGCATCTGCGGTACCACAGAAAGCAGGCGCAACACACGTAGTACGCGCAGTGAACGCAGAACGGAGAACTGCTCGCTGGCGGGAAACAGGGCTATAGCAACCACTACGAAATCGAACAGGCTCCAGGGATCGCGAAAAAAGCGGCTGCCATGGGCGATGATGCGTAAACCAATCTCTATGACAAAGATGCTCAGGGCAATCAAGTCCAGGCGGTGAATGGTTTCACCGTAGCGTGCCATGACGCCGGCATCGGTCTCCAGTCCCAGGGTGACGGCGTTGATCAGGATGACGCCGATTACCAGGCGTTCAATCCAGGGATTTGTCAAAATTTCGCCAAGTCGCTGACGCCAAAGGGATTGAGTAACGTTGTTCATAATTTGATCAGTCCGCTCGTTGTGTTTCGGGTTTCCGATGCCCTGTTGTGGTGTCGGTTTGTGCATTATTCAAGGACAGGAGTGTTTATTTTCCCTATCGGGATGAGTGGCCCTGTAATACTGTGTCATTGTCGCTGTGTAAGACAATAGGCATTATCCTTGCAGCGATATTCAAGGCAGTTGCATCTCCACTCGGTGGCTGCTGTTAAAACCTAAAGACAATGACTCAAGGAGGTGTCTATGAAACCAACGGTGATGTATGTAAACGACGTGTCTAATAATAAGAGAGGTACTATGAACTCATTTCAAACAAAAAGCAGTGTAGTGATTTACGCCACGCTGTTGGGGCTGTTAGTGTACGGCATTATGTTATGGCATGACAGCAGAAACGTAACGATCGTCCGGACGCTGGTACCGTCCACATCGAGTGTTGCGAAAATGGATGGCTTGCGCCAACCTGCATTGAGCACGCAACAATCTCCGGTGGTAGTCGCTTCAGAGACTCAGTAGACAAACTCGCAGAAGTTATTGTTGTTAAAGCACCGCCCAGGAGTAACCTGGGCGGTAATGTCCAACTCCGTTCCTAAAAACTGAACGTATAGCCCAGTGCAAGCATGAACTGGTTATAGGCGTAGCGCAGGTCGGTGCTGTCCACTTGATTGAGTTCCGCATCCATCCAGACACTATGCATTTTGTTCAGATCCAGCGTGGTCTTGAAGTCCAGGCTGCTGCCGGAATAGTGTTTGTCCTTCTGGCTGGCCTTATCAAAGGCGAAGGCATTGGAATAGTTGCGTTGCCAGAGGCTGTAGGTCAGTTTGCCCTTCAGGTTCTTGCTGTGGCGATAGAGTGCCTGCAGGCGATATTCCGTCTTGGTATAGTCATCATAATTTACGTAGTGATCACTGCGTGTATCCAGCTGAAAACCGAGATTCAGGTTCCATTGTTCGCTAAGGCGCTGGCGCAGGCTGGCATCGTATGAGTGATAACTGTAGTGGCGTGCAGGGTTGCGCGTCAGCAGGCGACCCAACTCGTCCCGCGAGGGGCGTTCCAGATATTGACGATCGGCATAGCTATAGGTCAGTTTGACCTTGGTGGATGACCATGGACGGAACTTGATACCGGCCTTGAGACGGTAGTAGTCATTGTCCAGCTGGGAGATTGCAATGGGATCCTCGTAGTCATAACTGCGCCAGTCGACTCCCAGCAGGTAACTCCAATTTTCCATGAAGCGTTCGAACTCTCCCTCCACTGTGGTGGAGCGATAGCTGTAACGGCTGGACAGATCCACGCCTTGCGTTGACAGCATGTGTTCACCGGTATCGCGATCGACATAGAGTTCCTGATGGCTGCCGGATACCAGACGCAGATTCAACGCAGCGCTGGGGTCTTTCTTCTTGCCCCATGCATGGTTGTAGCCGGTCCAAATGTTTTGATGGCGTGTATCGGCGCTTTCGGCATCGTTACTGCCATGCCAGCGGCCGCTGTAGTCCAGGCCCAGTTGCAGTGACTGGTTATTGGCCAGTTGATAGGCACCGGTCAGCTCGATACCCAGGTCGGTGAAGCTACTGGGGGCCGTTTGCGGTGTTATTGTCGGAAATCCGCTCTTGCTGTAGTCGATATAGTCGTCTGCGGGGGCATGATAGACATTGTTGTCGTAACCCAAGGCAAGGTCTATTTGACCTGCGTAGCTCAAAGGGGAGGCCTCTTTGGCTGCCATGGCCGGCGCGCTGGTCAATGCCGCCATCAGGGTAATCAAGTTGAATGGATGCGTATTGGTTACTGCTTTCATAACGGGACTTCCAAGGATGATGATGACTAAAAATTACTCTGGGTTTGCAGAAAAACGCTGTTGTCGGGTTCCAGGGCCAGGGCCTTGTCCAATGAGGCACGGGCTGCCTTGAGATTACCGGCGGCTCGGTAGGCCAAAGCCAGGCTGTGACGATACTCGGCATTCTGTGTATTCAGGCTGATGGCCTGTTCAAGATGCTGAATGGCAGAGTCGGTATCCTTGCGCACCAGGTAGAGCTCTCCCAGCACGGCGTGGCCCTTGGGGTTTTCCGGTTCCAGTTCGATGGCGCGTTCACAGGCCTCGATACCCTGACGGCTCTTGTCGACCCGGCTGTAGGTGATACACAGGTTGAGCCATGCATTGGCGTAGCTGTCGTCCGATTTGATCAGGCGCAGATAAGTTTTGATTGCCTGTTCGTGACTTTCGGTCTGCGAATAACGCACCGCCAGATTGAGCATGGCCTTCTGGTAATCGGGACGGATCTCCAGCGCCTTCTGGTAGGCGTCGATGGCGCGCTGGTTGTCGTCGAGTCGGGTGTAGAGAATGCCCAGGTTATACCAACTGACGGCGTGGCGCGGATTGTATTGTAATGTAGTCAATAGGGAGCGTTCCGCCTGTTTGTACTGCTTGTTGCGCATTTGCAGCAGGCCCAGGTTATGCCAGGCCAGGGCGTAGTCGGGTTTGTCCTTGATCAGTTCACGATAGATCGATTCAGCACGTGCGTAGTCCTTTTGTGACTTATACACCGCGGCCAGGTTGAGTTTGGCCTCGGGGTAACCGTCTTTAGAGGCCTTGATGGCGTCCTGATAGTATTCGATGGCACGTGGGTAATTTTTTTGCTCATTTTCGACGCGCCCCAAATGAAACAGCGCACGTTCATTGTTGCTTTGTTCGCCGACAATGAATGCAAACTGGTCGCGGGCATCGTTCCAGCGTTCAGATTGTTCCAGTATCAAACCGAGGTTGTAACGCGCGGCCAGATAATTGGGTTGGCTGCGCAAGGCTTCGCGATAGGCCAGTTCTGCGGCCTTCAGGTCTTTCTGATCTTTGTGGATCCCGGCCATGCGAAACAATGCGGGTGCGTAACCTGGGTGCAGGTCGAGCACGGTTTGGTAGATTTCCAGCGCATCCTGACGACCTTGTTTGTCATCGTTCAACAGACTGGCCAGACCGAAGCGCGCCTCAATGTAGTCGGGTTTGACACGTATGGCCTGTTGGAAGAGTTTGCGCGCCTGGTCGCGGTGCTCACCTTCCAGTTTGGTATAGGCGAAGCCCTGGTTATAGAGTGCGCGTGCCTTACGTGCGCCACCGGCCAGGGTGGCGGTATGCGCCAGGGTGTCGATGGCCTGTTGGTATTTTTTCTGTTTGATGTAGGCCACGCCCAGGTTGAAGTGTGCCTCGAAGTGGTTGGGATTGATCTTTATCAGTCGTTCGTAATCTTCGATGGCCTGGCGATAGTGTCCCAGGCGGGCGTTGGTGACGCCTCGATTGAAATAGGCGCCGCTATAGACAGGCTCCTGATTCAGTGCGTCGTTGAATTTTTCCCAGGCGCTGTCGAGCTTGGCTTGTTTGAAATAGACCACGCCCAGATCGTTGAGCGTCTGTGAACTACGATTCTTGGCCAGCATGGCCAGAAAGATAGCTTCTGCCTCGGCCCACTGCTGTCTCTTGATCGCCTGTTGCGCCCGTTGACTATCGGGATCGTTGTCACGTCGGCTGGAGAAGGTGATGCCGGCCAGTTCCTGTTGCGCCGCCTCATCTTCATTATCCCCATCGCTGTCGCCTTGAATGACGATGGTCAGCACCTGTTCGGCATTGCTGATAGTACGGAACTGGGTGAACAGCAACAACACGAACAGGCCGCCGATCAGCAGCAGGACCGGCAGGAAGCTTTCGGCCAGTAATTTGCGGTAAAAGGCGGCATTCATGATGCTTCACTCATTTTGATATGCAGTAGTCCGTCGCGCAGTCCCAGGTTATTGGCGTTTTGTATCTCTATGCCCGGCCTGACGTTTATTTCCAACAGTACCGGACCTTGGCTGGTGATGGCGATGTCTATGCCCAGGTAGTTCAGGGGTAGCGCATTGATAACCTTTTGTCCCGTCGCCAGGATCTCCGGCCAATAGGGCAGTTCGACATCGATCAATGGCGCCCCGGTATCCGGATGGAATTCGATCTCCTCGCCCTTGTGGATGGCGTGACGGGTATGGCCGGTGACCAGATCGATACCGACGCCGATGGCGCCTTGGTGCAGGTTGGCCCGGCCGGCGGATTGGTTGGTTGTCAGGCGTATCATGGCCATGGCCGGTTGCCTGCGATAGAGTATCAAGCGCACGTCGGCCAGGCCGCTGGGGCTGAGGGTGTTGATACGCTCGTGTTGTTCCAGGCGCGCCTCGATGATGGCGGTGTCGCGCAGGCCGAAGGAGTGAATACCAAAGATGATATTGGAGATATGGGTGCGGATCTCATCCAGGCTATAAATCTTCCCGCCTGCGGACAACCATTCTTCGCCGCGGCGTTCACGGATCACCAGGATGCCGCCGCCGCCGCTNNCTGTAGTGCAGATAGGTGGTCGGCATGGGGATGCCATGCGGTACCAGGGTCTCCTTGGTCAGCAGCTTGTTGTCGGCCAGAGGGTAGTCGCGGCGCCGGTTGCTGGGATAGATAAACTCCAGATTGCGCTGATTCATGGTCAACACCCGGTCGCGGTTGGCGCGCAGCTCGTGGAATCGATGCAACCATTGTTTAACGCGACTGCTCACGCTGTACCTCGGGCAAAGATCAGTTTACGGAAGCGATAGAACTCGGTTACACGCATGCCCACCCACTTACCCAGCCATAGATTGAGGGCGATGACCGTCAACAGCAGTTCCGGGAAGGCAACGATCAGACTTTGCAGGAACAGGGAGTCCATCACCACATAGCAGGCGGCGATGACCACCGCCGTAACGCCGGTGATACGCATGGCCTTTTTCAGGCCCTGCTCCTCGTGGATGATGGCGAAGCGCTCCGAGGTGATGGCCAGGATGGCGATGGGGAACAGGGTGATGTGGGCCAGATCAAACAGGTTGGCCTGCACGCCGAAGATAGTCAGCAGCAACATGAACACCACCACCACCGTCAACATGATGGCCATCTTGGGTGAGTGCAGCAACTGCATCCAGTCGAGTAGTTTGCGTACCATGGCCGAGGTGACGATGATCAACGCGAAGCCGATCAGGCCCCACAACAGACCGGTTTCGCGTGCGGCGGCGGCGATCAGCGCCGGTAGAAAGGTACCAAAGGTCTCCAGGCCGATGACGTTACGGAAGATAACCACCACCAGGGCGCCCAGTGGGATCATCAACAAAATCTTTAACAGGTTTTGCGAGATACCGATGCGCTCGAACAAGGCATAGATGTTGAGTACGTTGAGTGAGGACTCACCCAGGGCCTCCTGCGCCTCCTGCTTGGGCACCAGGCGTTTTAGCGTTTTGAAAAAGTATTGAAAGTTGACGTTGCTGGTGTGCTTGAACAGGTTCTGGTCACCGTAATAGAGGGTGAGGAAATTGGCCGGCAGTTCGGCAAAGTGGTCATTGATGGTGTCGAAGGGCACCCAATGGCCTTTGATATAGACCTCCACCCACTGATGACTGGTGCGCTTGCTGCCCGGTTGCAGGATCAGGCCGCCCACAAGACGCGCCGGTATGCCCAGCTTGCGCGCCCAGGCGACGAACAAGCGGCCCTTGCCGTTACAACTGGCCTCGCCCAATTTCAACGCAGTCAGCGCATCGGTGAAGCCGGAGAAGTTGCGATTGGTCAGCTTGTCCTGTAGATGGCGATGGATCTGGGTCAGTATCTGCACCAGCGGCGCCTCGCGGTCGGGCACCACGCGCAGCAGTTCCAGATTGATATCGGCATTATCCATGGACAGCCCCGGCTCGTCCTGCAGATAGGGGCGCAGACTGGCCGGCGGATTGGCATCGATGTGGATATCGTCGGGAATGGTGTAGCGCACATGTTTGGCTTGTACCATATAACTGTAACGAACGCTTTGGCGACCGGTGACGTTCTGCGCGCGCCAGGTGGCGATGCGGTTGAGGTTATCCGATTGCAACTCGAGTACAAACTGACCTGAGGCATTCTGCTCCTGCAGGATGGTCTGACGGCTGTCTGATTTGGGCAGGTAACTGCCCAGATCGATATCGTCGCCATGACCGTCCACCTGCATGCTCAACTCCACCTGGTAACTGACCGCCGGGATCAGATCGGCCATGGGGTAGTCGAGCACATAGAGCTTGTAGCCCATCATNNAAGGCGTAGGCAATACGCGGGCGCAGGTTTTTGTTGAGTGCCTGGGTCATTGTTAAGGACAGGTCGTCACGTGCTTAGTCGCATCTAACAGGTAAAAACCATCGCTGCCTTTTGCCAGAGGGTTAGCCAGATGTCCCTTTGCGTTTGTGACATAGAGGCTATTGGGATAGCTGTCGATCAGTTTGGTGAAAAACTCCCTTTCGGTAAGCTGATGTACGCTGCAAAGATCACTGCCATCGACTACGGTGCTAATGGGTGTTTCCGCTGCTAGATGGTGCACCATGCCAATACGGTAGACGGCATTATCGGCGGCATTACTGCTGGCATAGGCAGGATAGACTTTGCGGAAAGCCGCGGCAGCGCCGTTGAGGTTGGCATCAGTTTTTTTTCCGTTGGTAACGAAATCGAAGTAATAGGTATAGCCCGTCTGATACAGGGCATCGTCCATATAGCTGCTGGTTGTCAGTGTGGTGTTACCGGTCAATAAATCAAAAGCGGCACGTGCCATATTAAAGTCTACGTTGTTGTAGGCGATGGCCGGATTGGTACCGGGAATATTTCCCGCGACGCTATTCGGGGCAGAGATGATTTCCGCGATACGCTGGTAGCTGCGCCCGCGATAATAGAGCACATTGTCGCCGTAATTAGAGGTGGACAAGGAGGTATTTGCCAGGAAGGTATCGAAAAGTTCGATGGCGGCTCCCAGGCTTTGCACTGCTGTGGTGTTGTTGGGGGTCCCATTGGCCAGTTCGTCAACCGCATTGTCGTAGTGTGTGCGCGCAGTGTAATAGCGGCTGTTGTCGTAATAGCTGCTGAGGGCGTCAATTGTGCCGTAGTATGTTCGTGCTTGTGCGTAGTTAGGCGGAGTCTGTTGGTGATAGCTGCGGCCAATGTAGTAGGTTGCCGCATCCAGCAGACTGGAACCGGGATTGTTATTGATAAAACTGGTGAATTGGCTCACGGCGCCCGTAAAGTCACCGGCATCATAGTAGGTGCTGGCCTTCTGGTATTTGGCATTGTCCACCCAGTTTGAATCGGGATAATTGGCGATCAGGGCGTCGTAGGCTGCGCGCGCCTCGGCGTAGAGGGCCTGGATTTGGTAGACCTTACCAATGAAGTATTGGGCACCGTCGGCGCTGTTGGTGTCGGCATGATTTTTCAGCACCTCGTTGAAGGTAGTGATGGCATTACCGTACTGATTCATATCCATGTAGGTTTTACCGGTGTAATAGAGGGCATCGTCGACCCAGGTGCTTTTCGGGTAGTTCTTACCTACCTTGGCATAGTCGGCCAGGGCCAGGTCGAACTGCGCCAGCTCCTGATGGCAGCGGCCGGTAAAGAATTGGGCGTTGTCGGCGCGAATGGAGTCCGGAAACTGTTCGAGGATGATGTTGTAATTATCCAGGGCGAGTTGGTATTTCTTCTCGCCGTAGTGGATGTCGGCAATGCCGTAGTAGCTGTCGTCGCGCCAATCGCTCTTGGGAAACTGGTCGATGACCCGTTGAAAGTGCTTCAGGGCGGTTGCGGTATCGCTCTTGGCGACATAGATAACACCGCGCCAGTAAGCAGCGCCGTCCAGGGTGTCACCCTTGGGGTAGTCGCGCTCCAGGGTATCGAGGTCGGCCAGGGCCTGGTCCAGCTCGCCCAGGTTGTAGTGGGAGCGGCCAATATAGAGTTCACCGTCATCGGCGTATTTGCCATCGGCGTAGTCCCGGATCAATCCCTGGAATTGGCTAATGGCCTCAAGGTATTTTTCCTGCTCGTAGAGATCCACCCCTTGCTGGTATTGGCGTAGCTCATCACGGCTGGTACTCGATTCACCACCGGTGCCATTGCAGCCGGTGAGGGTGACAGAAAGCAGCAATCCAATGATAGTTATTTGTTTCATAAGGATATTTTCCGTAAAAAAGTCGTTAAGCCCTGATGGAGTGTGGCCAATATACCGTTTTTAGATGAAATTAATCTGAAAAACCTGGATTATTGTGGATAATAAAGAATCCATATTAATAATGCCAGATATGGTTTTAGTAGCGCTATTAGTTCAGCGGGCGATTATGCGTTGATGCCTACTCTTATATATAGGGCGCCAATCACACATTGAGCATGATA
>DKAX01000225.1 GCA_002450975.1 Proteobacteria bacterium UBA6915 | reverse complement strand
GGCATGCCGTAACCGGTCTCCCAGAAATTCTCCACCAGGGCGAATTTGTCGTAGGCATAGGGGCCGATCAACTGGCGATAGAGGGCCAGGTATTGCACTGTCGCATCCAGGTACTGCTGCGCCAGGGCAGGATCTTTGGCGCGCAGATAGACCATGGCCTCGGCGCCGCCCGCCGCCTGGCTATAGCGCTCGAAGGGCGCAGCGATCAGATAGATCTCCTGCTGCGCCGTCTGCTCACGCCAAACGACACCTTGTGAACCATTCGGGGTATAACTCCCCTGGCTGACCGCCTGCCATCCCTGGGGCAAGGTCACCGACAATTCAAAGGTCATCAGCTCATCGCTATTGAATACCGGATACCAGTAACTGGGCCCGGCCAGAAACACCCCCTGCGACTCGATGGTGCCCGCAGTCTCACCAAAGCTACGCGCATACTGATCGCCCTCTTTGGCCAGCGGATGATAGAGCTCACCCTGATAATGCAGAGTCACCTCAGCGCCATCACCGGGTAATTGAAAACGCTGCACCGGTACCGGAAAGGCGGCCGTTTGCACGCCACCGGACGCCGCCAGCGCCTCGCCGTTCACGCCTGGATTCAAACCTTCATGGAGAAAAAACTCGCGTGCCGAGTCACGATGCAAACGTATCTTGTCCTGCACTGTAATCCGATGGGCCGCCGGATCGATAGTCACTTGTAAATCGTGATGAATAACGGCCAAGGCGGGAACACTGGCAATGGAAAATACCGTTCCCAGCAAAATACGCGACGGAATCATATAGCCCTCGGAGAAATCAGTACCAGACCGGGGATTGTAACCGCTGGCCGTCAGCAGGCATAGGGGCCAGGACTTAAGGGTGGGGTAAACTTCCTGTTCTTTGATCAACATGGATCAAACACGAGCAGCATCATGCACACCTGATACCACACAAATTATTGACCGCCGAATCGATACCCTATCGATAATTGCGCGTCATAAACCAACGATGTGCTTTTTTCGTACATTGGGCTTTTCTGATTAAAGAACATGCTCGCCCCGAGATTAAACCCCAAGATCACCGCGCTGCCGAAAAGGGGCTTGAGTATGACAAGCGAAGGCCCCACGCCGGGATTGCGGTATGTGACTGACTGCTCAGCACGCACGCCTATCAAGATCTCGCTGCGGCTACCCCCTAAAGAGTAGCCGGCGCCTACCTGGTATCCAGTCAATATATATTCGCTATTCAGTCTGATTGAATTGAGCGCGAGTGTGCCATAGTAATCGGAACCGCCGGAAATCCCGTTGCGCAGAACCATCGCAGCAAATCGATAATCATACAACGAGGTTATACCAGCGGCGATCACCAATGAATAAGGTGTACGCTGTTTGTGCAAGTCAGCATCTTTAGCATGGACCGGATCGACCGGAAAACCGAAAATACAAAGCAGGGACAAAACCGGAATAAACGCCCTCGTTCTATGCTTCATTTTTCACCTCCAGACACAAACCGACATCATCCGAGGTGATCATGTTTACGCGCATGGCGAAGGCATGGCGCAGAGCCTCCGCTGTGTCAATGTGGTACATCGAAATTATTTTGTCCTCCAGTTGCAGCCGGCGGATATCTGCATCCGAGATACGCTGAGTATCGATACCATCGAAAATATCGTACAAGCCATGGGAATAATTTTCTTGATTTACAATAGCCTTGGTAGTCACCAAATCCCGCAGGCGGCTATAATTTGCGAATGTCACCTTGTCACTGATAATGACAACGATGCGCCCCATCTTCCCGCTGTAATAGCGTTCGATCAGCTCGAAAGTCTGTTTGTCCGGATGGCCTTTCAATTCTATCAAAAGACGAAAATCCGTCTGTGAAAACAGACTCAGCACATCTTCAAGAATCGGGATTTCTTCACCATTGATTAACCGGCACTGACTCCTGATTTGCGCCAGCTCAAGCGTACCTATGGCTGCCTGTAACGGACAAACCATACCTGGTTTTGATTCACTGACCACGTCTAGAGTTTCATTGTGCATCACCAGTGGCACGCGATCCTTGGTAAAGGTAACGTCAAACTCCGTCCCGTCTGCACCATTGTTATACGCCGCCAAAAAAGATGATAGGGAATTTTCGAGTGCGACGCGGGTATCGCCACGATGACCGAGACAGGCCACTTCATCACGTGCCATCAGGTCGGGCGGTCCGACGCAGGCAGACAGCGACACTATACAAACGATCTGGAAAGTGACGCACAACGCTTTGTGGCATTCACCGGAAAACCAGGTATGAGTGAAAGTATTTATTGCTTTTCTAACCATCAACATCCCGTCACTGACATAAAATATGGCTTACGGGCAAATAGAGCGCTAACGCTGCTCTTCGTAAAATTTTTAACGGCAACACCATGAACTCGGGGCAATTAAAACCACTTTCGGATAGATAGTGGAAAGACAAAATACTAAAAAATACAATCATTTTTGTCTCCTCACAGCGTATAAACCCACATTATCAGCGACATTTATCACTCCGGCACATATGCATATCGGCAGAATCAGAAACTATTGAAAGCAAAAAGATGGTGAACACAGCGGTTAATACACAAATACTTTTGTGCACACCATGACCGAGAACCCATTTCTGCGGAGAATCGATTATTAAGAGCTGCAGTCTAAGACTGGAAAAGCACCCACTCACTACACCTGGACGTCAACCGAAACTTTATACAACTGTAATAACTCCTTAACAAAGCACTCATACCCTGACCCGACCATTTCTCAAAATACCTATATTTATCCATTGACCTGGAGGAAAGCATGAAACGATTCACCGCTAAAACCGTGGTCGGTTGCGTTGCCTTGTCCATAGGACAAAATGCATTAGCCGGCACTGATCTGTTCTTCAATCCATTGACGCAATCGGCCGCCGTGACGCAGGTGCCTAATCATGTCAATGAACTGAATTCACCCTGGCAGGTACCAGCCGGTGTCAGCTATACCAACCTCACCAGCCTGCACGAAATCGAGGCCGACTCCGATCAATCGTCGGTGCGCGTCCCCGGTCTGGGCAACGGCGCCTCCATGACCGACATGAGCGCCTTCGATCCCAGTGGTCGCTTTATCTTTTTGCCCCATGAGACCCAATTCGGTGCGGGCCTGAGCCGTTACGATATGGAAACCGACAAAGTGATCAATCTGTTCAAGGGTGATATGAACGGCGCCCACGGTGACTGGAGTGGTGACTTTGGCGCCCTCGACCCCGCCACCTGGACACCGGTCAACACCCTGCTTGTAGGTGAGGAGTGGTCAGGCCAGGGTCGCTTGTTCGAGGTGGTCAATCCCATGGCCGATGTCGCCTCCGGTGAAGAGGTGATCGTCCGTGAACTGAACAGCGTGCCAAATGTCTCCCATGAAGGCTTGCGTTTTAATCACGATGGCTCCGCACTCTATTTCGTCGACGAGGACCGCTCCGGTTCCGTTTATAAATTCGTGCCCAGTGTTAAGGGTGACTACAGCAAAGGACAGTCTTTCGTATTGTCGGTAGATGGATTCAATGGTGATCCCGCCGCCAACGCCGGCAAGTTTCCCAACAACAATCCAGTCGAGCGCACCGGCCTGGCCACCTGGGTGGCGTTGACGGACGCCGATGGCGTGGCGTTGACCACGGCCGATCCGTTCGACAATGAAACCCGTGGTGGCCGCGCCGCTGCCAATGAAGTGGACGGTACCCCATTCCGTCGTCCGGAAGATGTCGAGGTCGGCTATCTGCACAACGGCAACGAAGTGCTCTACTTCACCGCCACCGAAGAGCTGGCCGTCTACTCCGTGGAAGAGCTGGGCAACGGCAAGGCCATGGTACGTCTGGCCGTGGATGAGTTCTCGCCGAAAAACCTTGGTTATGCCGCGACTACCGGTCATCTGACCTCGCCGGACAATCTGGCGCAGGACGCTTTAGGCAATATCTATGTCATCGAAGACTGGCCAAACGATGACAACCGTGGCGGCGACATCTGGTTGTTGCGCGACACCGACAGCGACGGCGTGGCCGAGTCTCTGGATCACTTTATGAGCCTACAGGTCAAGGGTGCGGAAAACACCGGTATGATCTTCCGTCCCGGTCACCCCACTCAGTTCATCGTCAACGTGCAACACCCGGACAGCACTGCCGACGAGATGAATGGCATGGGCGACGCCACCTGGCTGATAGACTTGCAGGATGTGGTAGCACCACCGTGCAAGAAAAATGGCGAGCACGATGATCGTGATGGTGAGCGAAAAATCAAGACCTGCAACGATGAAAACAGCAGCAAGTTCATCAAGCGTCTGTCACGCGCACAGTAATATCAAATAACAGCATCCTCACTCTATTATGCCCACCTCACGGTGGGCTTTTTTTCGCCAAACTTCCGTGCTTTTTCACAAAGCTGTCAAACAGCATTCATCGCACGGTCATCTTGCCCTTCTAGATTTTGCGAAACAACCTAGAGGAGTATCTCGTGATAACCCAAACAGCCGTCATTACCGAAAACGAAACCCCGCGTCGCCGCTTTCATTTCGCCCTGGCGGAAAATCGACAACAGATCGAGGCCTGTCAGCAACTGCGTTACCGGGTATTCGCTGATGAATTCGGCGCCAAAATAGATTCCGACCTGCCGGGCTTGGATGCTGATGATTTCGACGCTCATTGTCACCACCTGATGATTATCGACAGTAATAGCAACGATATCATCGCCACCACCCGTCTGATGACGCGCCAGGGCGCCGCGGCGGCCGGTTCATTCTATTCAGAATCAGAGTTTGAATTAGACAATATTCTGGACCTGTCCGGCGAACTGCTGGAAGTCGGCCGTACCTGTATCGCAAACGGCTATCGCAATGGCGTGGCATTGGCCACCTTGTGGCAGGGCGTGGCGCACTTCGCCATCACCAACAAGATTGATTACCTGATGGGCTGCGCCAGTATCCCGTTCGAGTTCGGCGTTGACTATGTGTTCTCCGTTTTGAAGCACATCCGTGAACGCCATGAGGCCCCTGTAGAACTGCGCGTCACCTCACGCAACCCTATCCCGCAGGAGATGTTGCAAAGCGCCAACGGTATCGAGGCCATCATCCCGACCCTGCTCAAGGGGTATCTGAAACAGGGTGCCTACGTCTGTAGCGATCCCTTCTACGATACCGATTTCAATTGCGCCGATGTCTTCGTGCTGCTCAGCCGCAATAATCTGGCCAGCCGTTACATCCGCCACTTCAACGTCACGGAGTAATCATGTCGCACTCACTTCGACTGACCTGGAGGGCGCCACTGCTGTTGCTGCTGATTCTGGGCGGAATAGCCATTGCCCTGACAAGCACACTGCTACTCGGCCGCCACTGGTCTGCACGCCCTATCGGCAAACGTATCATTATGGGCTGGAAGCGTGCGGTGGCCTGGTGTGTCGATCTTAAGGTGCAGTTACACGGGCGCATACATGAACAACCGACGCTGTTGATCGCCAACCATATTTCCTGGCTTGACATCATCGGCATCGGTGCTCGAATTCCTACGGTATTCGTCGCCAAGAGTGATGTCCTGCGCTGGCCCTTGATCGGTCACCTGGCCAGACTATCCGGCACCGAGTTCATCGATCGCAATTCACCCGTGGCGCTGCGGGCGGCCAACACAGCCATCGTTAAACGTATCCGGGCCGGCGAACATGTGGTGTTCTTCGCAGAAGGCACAACCGGTGACGGTACTCAGGTATTGCCTTTCAAATCCGGTATCTTCCAGTTACCCATAGAACACGGCATACCGTTACAAACACTGGCCCTGCGCTATGTACGCGACGGTGAGCGCGACACCGTCGCGCCCTTTATTGGTGACGATGGTTTTGTGCAGCACCTGCTGCGCATTATCGCAGCCGGTACAACGGAACTGCGCCTGCAACTGGGTCATACCCTCTGTCAGAGCGCCGATAGTCATATGAACGATCGCCATAGCCTGGCCCAATCCTGCCGGCTAAGTATCTCGCAACAGTTGGAACACAATCCCGTATCCACAACTCCACTATCTCGACTACCGGGAAACGCCTATGACGCGCGCTGAGACATATTCATTAACGATACCGACCAAAGCCAAGCGACTGCATCTGCGTACGCTATGGATATCGGACATCCATCTGGGTACCAAGGATTGCCGTGCCGATGAGTTGCTGGCCTTTCTGGACGCTGTCAGTGTCAAACACCTCTACATCGTCGGTGACCTGATCGACCTATGGAGCATGCAGCGCAAACTCTACTGGCACAGCAGCCACAACCGCGTCATTCAGAAATTATTGGACCTGGCCAATAGTGGCACGCGCGTCACCTATATCCCCGGCAATCACGACGAGGCGATGCGCAACTACCAGGGCATGCTATTCGGCGGCATTCCTGTGGAACAGAGCGTCATCCACACCACCGCCGCCGGCAAGCGACTCCTGATCCTGCATGGCGACGCTTTTGACGGCACCATCTCCTGCGCCCGCTGGCTGACCCACCTGGGCTCATGGACCTACGACCGCCTGCTGGTACTCAACCGCTGGTTCAACACCCTACGCCGTCACCTGGGACTGCGCTATTGGTCACTGGCTGGCGCCATCAAGCGCAACATCAACAAGGCGGTGAGTTATATCGAAGGCTTCGAACAAGCTGCCGTCATGGAGGCCAAGGCACGTGGTGTACACGGCATCGTCTGCGGTCATATCCACCACCCGACAATCAAACAGATCGACGGCATCACCTATTGTAACGATGGAGACTGGGTGGAGAGTTGCAGCGCCCTGAGTGAAACCATGGGCGGACAGTTGCAACTGATCTATTGGAAAAACGGTCAGCTATTGATGCAACCGACAGATGAAACCATGACAGCACGGGCGGCGTAAAACATCCCCACGCTCGTCAACCTACGCTAAGTAAACTTCACTGCAACAGTTTCTCTAACTACAAATCGGCAACAACTGCCCCCAGCCTCTGGACATCGCCCGGGCGACTTGCGCGTAATCCGTCTGCGTACTCTGCTGGTTACGTACCCGACAGAACTCCTCATCGGTATTGAATAATGACTTCGCAAAACCACGTGCCGCCATGATGATTGACGCGGTCTTTTCCCTGCGCAAGGCAGTAAATTCGACAAAGGCTTGTTCGACATTCTGTTCATTTTGTGTCAGACAGTTGGACAGATGCCAGGCATCTTCCAGCGCCTGACACGCCCCCTGCCCCGAGGTCGGCAATGGCGCATGGGCGGCATCACCGATCATCAGCACCTGGCCCTTATGCCACACGGATACCGGTTCATGATCGTGCACATAGATCTTGTTGATCCGATCTGTCGCGGTACCCTCGATGACGTTGCTGATCGGCTGAGGCCAGGTCGCAAAGATCGACAGTAGTTCCTGGTGGTAGCGTACCGGTTCGCGCAGGCCTATTTCTGCACTGGCAATACCGCCGGCCCAATAGGCCTTGTATGACGAGATGGGCACAATACCAAATCGTTCACCAACCCCCCAATAATCGGTAACTGCAATCTCGGTGAAAACAGGCTGTTGTGACTCGAACACGCCGATCCAATTGATAAATCCTTGATAGATCGGTTTGTTGTCGCCATGAATATAATCCCGCGTCCGTGATGCCATGCGTCCGTCTGCGCCAATGACAACATCAGCCTCAATCCGTTGACCGTTGGCAAACCGGACCATCGCCCGTCCGTTGCCACAATTTTCAACACCCTCTACGCCATGACCGTAGTGAATTGAAACACCGAGTAACTTTAACCGCTCGATCAGTATTGCTTGAAAGTCGCTGCGCAGGATGGAATAGCTGGCATAGCCCATGGTGCTATTGATCAATGCAATATCGATGGCGCCCAAGGGATCCCCCTGACTAGACAATCGACGCATATGCGTCGGCCGCCCGGACACAGCGGCAATATCTGCCAGCACCCCGAGTTGCTCCAACACAAAAGCCGCGTTGGGCCAGACTACGATTCCAGCACCAATAGTAGATGCGGAATCCTGGCGTTCATAGAGACTGACCCGATAACCTTGTTGCGTCAATGCAATGGCAGTGGCGACGCCGGCCACTCCGGCACCCAGGATAGCGATATGCATACTCTCTCCTTTCCAATCATTGTGCCGCCAACCAATCCTGACGTGACAACCGATAAAGGCAATGCCTGCGCAGACCGCTCTCCTGCGCAACGGCCGGGTGATCGAAAGGAGCCTGGGCATCGCGCATGCCCAGGCGCTCCATCACAGCGCGTGACCGCAAGTTTTTCAAACTGGTAAATGAGACGATCTCTTCCAGCTCCAGCCGTTGGAAGCCTAATGCCAGGGCGCTGTGAGCCGCTTCAGTGGCGAAACCTTGCCCCCAGTGCGCAAATGCCAGGCGCCAGCCGATCTCCACACAGGGATTGAACGGCAAATCATGCGTTGGGACATGCAATCCAACGAAACCGATGAATTCACCGTTGTCCCACCGTTCCACCGCCCACAAACCCCAGCCCCGTTGTAGCAACAATGATTGACAGCGATCGGCAAAGGCGTTGCTCTCCTGCCGAGTCATCAGCGATGGAAAAAATTCCATCACACGGGGATCGGCATTCATATGCGCAAACGGTTCACGATCGCTGTCGCCCCACTGTCGTAATAAGAGACGCTTTGTGGTCAGCTCAACAACAGTCGACACGGGAACACCATCAACGGGTTTCAAGGTAGGAGCGCAGACTATCGAGCAAGCCATCCCAGATACTGTCCATTACCTGATACATCTGTTCTGAACGCAGATTTCGCTGCTGCAATTCCAGCAAGGTACCGTGACCGTCATCGCTCAAACGGTAGTCGATGGTCAGATAATTCTCCGGTACTCTTTCGGTGCCGTGATTGTCACTCCAATAGGAGTAGGTAAAACGCTCGGCCCGTGACAACGCCTCGATACGACCGTAATCACAAAACGGCCTGCCGCCCACCTCACCTTCCAGCCGCAACTCACCACCAACCTTCCAATCGGAAACCACGCGAGTCAGGGGAAAGTAATTCACAATCTCCTCTGACGAGGTCAATACATCATACACATCCTCCCGTGCGGCATCGATGTGAATGGTCTTGGTCAAAGAAAAAGTCATCGTCCCTGAACTCCTATGTGTTCACTTCAAAACCCAGTTCCACTTCGGAAGCGGGGATACCGCCGCGTATTCCCCAGTTCTCCAAGGGCACCTCATGCAGCACAATTCTAATATCGACCGGTTCGATCTCGAGTTCGCCGAATCGCTCGACGATTTCCCTGTACAAATGTCTTTTGGCTGCAAGGGATCGCCCGGTAAACATTGTGATCTCCACCAGGACGAAATTATCCGTGGTACCGGGTGGGGTCTGGAATTGGTTCGGTGCGTGTTCGATATAGCGAATAAGTTTGTCACGCACTGGGATTTTCAGCGCACTAATCATCGCACCATGTACCGCGTCGATAATTTGTTGCTGACGGCTCTCTGTCCATACCTTCTTCACTTCTATTGTGACGTTTGGCATCTCCCCTCCTGCGTTTACTGTTGAGCAAAATAGCGACTGTTCAATTCCTCAATACTGGTAAATTCAATTTTATGACCCTTAAAAAGATCGAACAAACGTCGATGCGCGATATAGGAAAGCTCGTCTTGCCTGAGCTGGTAATCGCCTATCCAGGATACCAGCATTTCCAGGTTTGCGTCTTGCGCCTCGCGACTGGGGTATTTGTGCGGTTCCCAAGGCCGGTTTCGGGCGTTGGCCACACATTGCGCTATGGGAATATTCAAAAAGACAAGTTCATCCGCTGCATCCACCAACAATGCCAACAGATCGGCATAACACCCCTCGATGACCCAAGCTGCATTCTTACCGATGAACGTATCTATCACTGATGTAGACTCTGTGACCGGCATTCGCCGTGGCGGGGCCTCCNNTAACGAGCCTCTGTGCCAGGGTGGACTTACCCGAGCCGGAGTTACCCATGATCAGAATCTTGGCCACCTGTTCCCCCCTATGCCCCATTCCCGCCCGAACTCCACTCCAAAAACCAGCCTCCCTGTTGTATACGGATCCTGGCAGACGATAAACCCGTTTTTTCACTTGAAGCGTGTAACTTCCAGGGTTGATTCAAGAATAACCGAGACCGGAACCTATATATAGAGTAATAACCACTGCCGGATTTCGAGACACGCAGCAAAAAACTCGGAATTAGTACTTGCAAGATCGGTTTAATATTATAAAATGCTTATATTCTTATTTTGTTAACTTGTTCACCCTTGGAGGACACATGAGTTTCAACAAGTTATTGATTGCCCTGATTTTCTCCTCTTTCGCCAGCCAGGCTGTGCTAGCGGTTGAGAGCGCCGACCTGCCGGAAAAGAAACGCACCAAGCTGGGTCTCTACTTCACCCCCAATGAAGCCTATGACTTCGTTACCAAGAACAGCGACAAGAGCCTGTTCCTGGATGTACGTACCCGCGCCGAAGTGAATTTCCTGGGCATGCCCACCAACGCCGACGCCAACGTCCCCTATATGGAGATGAACGAGTGGTATGCGTGGGATGAAAAGAAAAACAACTTCAAGCTGGAAGTTAACTCCGATTTCGCCAACGCCGTAGCCCAACGCCTGGAAGAAAAAGGCCTGAACAAAGAAGATGCCGTCGTCCTGACCTGCCGCTCCGGTGACCGCAGCGCCAAAGCCGCCGACCTGCTGGCCTCTCTGGGTTACACCAAGGTCTACACCATCGTCAGCGGTTTCGAAGGTGACGTAGCCAAGACCGGTCCTCAGGAAGGTCAGCGCGTAATCAACGGCTGGAAGAACGCCGGCCTGCCCTGGACCTATAAGCTGATGATGGCCAAGATGTACAAATCCGCCGAATAAGTTCGGTCGAATCAGCAAAAACGGCGGTGTTTAACACCGCCGTTTTTTTTGGTCTTTCAATCTAGAAATTCCGGCGCAATAAAAAGGCCCGGCTTGATAAACAAGCCGGGCCTTTTATTACAACAACGATACGCAACTATATCGCAGGCACGCTGGTCGGATCAGCCGGATCGGTACCGGCGGCGATCTCGTCACCATCCAGGGCACCATCCTCGTCGCGATCCAAGGCGATACGCATACCGGAACCGGGAGGCGTACAGGTGTAGGTCAGCGTAGAACCGTTCTTGGCCTTGGTCTGCAACTGAACCGCACTCAACAGATCCTTGGTGGCTTCGTTGGTCTTGAACATACCGTTACCCAAGTAGAGATAACCGTTGGTGGTTTTGCCTCGCGCCACCAGATCACACTCGCCGGCATCGGCGCGGGCGATCAACAGGTTGATGCGCTCTTGCACGCTGGCGGCATTGGTCTCGGTCAGGGTGATCTGCTGCCCCATGATGGGGAAGAAGTTGCTGTCAAACACCAACATGTACTGCTCCAACTGACGACGCAGGGCCATACCATCGGGCGAGATCGGCATATTGTCACCATTGCCCGGATCCAGCGGCGTCACAGAACCTGGCGCACGCGGCAGGAAACCGATGATGTTGTGGAAACGGAAGATGGTGTCGGCCGCACCGTCGTGGGTATAACCGAAGCCCTTGATCTGGTCGCCCATGTGGGCATTGGGATTACCCATAAACACATGGTAGAAGATCTGCTGGAAACCTTCCGGGGTGTTCGGATCCCAGGACGGGTCCATACCGCTGAAGGGATCATCGGCCAGGAAGTTGAAGTTGTTGGCCATGCCGAACATACCGATCTTCTGGTAGAGATTGCGCAGGTGCGGAATCTTCATGAACTGCTGCTGGAAGGCGAAGGTGTTGTCGCCGGTAGTACCGAAGAAGCCGGGTTTGTCGACGCCAAACTGGGCATTACCGGTACGATCAACCACGTGGCAACCGTTGCAGTGGAAGGCGGTATCGACGACCTTGGTCGGATCGAAGAAAAAGTCGTGACCGGCCTGTTGATCCGCCGTCATGGAGTTATCCAGGTGACGGAAAGGATTGGGCGGATACATGATCTCCAGGGCGAAGCTGGTGTACTCGTCCATATTCGCGGTCGGGATCTTGCTGTCACGGCCATGCAGGTCCTTGAAAGCGCCATTGAAGGCAGCAAAGCCCAGGCGCTCATTGTAGATACCACTATCGGGCTGGATGCTGGGCTCGTCGTTACCACCAGTCTGATCACCGCGCCAGTGCATGGGGCCGTGGTTGGCCATACCGCGCATACTCTGGGTGGTCATGGGACCCTTCACCGGGGCAAAGTGCGGGCTGACCGGCAGACCGAAGTCTTCGTGATTGATGGCCAGCGGGCCGGGATTGTTCAGCGTAGAGCCATCGGGGTTACCCAGATCCCAGGCCAACTGGTCCATGTCACCGAAGACGTGACACAGGGCACAGGAGCTGTCGCCGTGGCTGGAGGTAAATGAGGCATCGTACAAATAGCGACGGCCGTTGACGATATGGTCCGGCTCCGGATTGTACATGGTCAAGTGTGTAGCCTCCGCCTTGGTCGCGGTATCGACAATGGAGATACCGTTATCAAAACGGGTCAGGACATAGAGACGCTTGCGGGCCTCATCCAGGACCACACCGGCGGGACCACCGGCGCTCAGCACCACCTGATTGGCGGCATCGGGCACAAAGCTGTTGTTTTCCAGCTTGGCGGTATCGAAGATACCGACCTTCTGCGAACCGAAGGCGGCCACATACAAGGTCTTGCCGTCGCTGCTGATCGCCATGTCCATAGGCTGGGCCAGGCTCTTGGCGTTTTCGCCATTGCTGATGGGCGCACAGCAGGCGCTGTAGTCGATGTGCTTGTTCAGATGACGAGGGGTAACCGCGCCGTCAAGAACGGTGATACGGCTCTCGGCAAAGTGACCGCGCAGGGTCTGGCCCTTGCCACCGGGACCGGTGAAACGACGGTGGTTCAAGGCCTCGGTGTTACTGACATAGATCTTACCGCTGACCGGATTGACCGCCATGTTGAACAGTATGGTACCTACGCCACTATAGAAACCGGCGCTGCCGGCCACTTGTACCGGCGGGTTCGCCAGGGCGTCGATGACGAAGACATCTTTGTCGGGCAGATTGAACTTGACCTGGTCATCCCACACCTTGCCGGTTTCGTCGACCCAATGCTGGCCGTCGAACTTGACGATCAGGCTGGTCAGGGGCTGAACCTCACCCGCAGTGTTGGTCATATGGGGCTCAGGAATGCCATCGCCGTTGGTATCGACCAGGGCATCGGCACCTGGCACACCGCCATTGGAGGTCACCAAACCTTCGTAAATAGTGGTGGTCTGATTACCGGTCTTGAAGCCGGCGGCGTAGACTTTTTTACCGTCCGCAGAGACCGCCAGGGCACGCGGAGAATCGGTGAACAAGGTGATGACATTCAACGGGGTACCGCCCAGGCTGGCATCAGCCGCCAGGGCCGCCGCATCGAACACCCACACGTCGGCGCGACCGACACCGGGGGTGGTGGGCTGTGCATCGACCGATGAGTTCTGACCACGGTGGGCCGTGGTGATAAAGGCACGCTCTTTGTTGGCGCCGGCGAAGACGATATCCATAGGCTCGTCACCGACCAACAAGGTGCGAATCACCTGTGCCTTACCGCCACTGACCTCGACAATGCTGACGCTGTCGGAGACGTTATTGACCACCCAGACTTCGTTATTGCCACGCGTCGCCAGGGCAACCGGCTCCATGCCAACAATCACCGAACCAGCTGCTGTCAGACCGGTGGCGGAAATATTAAAAATTTCCAGACGATTGTCTGGTGTGTTCAATGCAAACAACTGCTTGCCATCGGGTGACATGGCCAAGGGGCGGGTTTGCCCCGATTCAAACAAGGTATAGCTGCCGGCATAGGCCGACACAGACATTAATGAAAACACCGTCGCTAAAAGACGCACTGCAACATTGCGGGTGAACCCGTTGCATTGGCGCCCGCGGACGATGTCCTTTGCTGCCGTAGCAGCAAAAAACAGATTTCTTTTCATCCAAACCTCCACGTACCTATCGATTATTATCAAACTCCCAAGGGCGCCATTATACTAGTTTCACTATTAGATACCTTAAACTCGCATCCCAGAAATGGATATTTGTGACATCGTTGGCACAGACCAAAGCAGTGCTAGACAAAATCTAAATTCTTTGGCGAGTCGAAAGTCTTTAATAACAATTCTCGTGTGATCGATATTCAGGAATTTGCTCAATGCCCAGTCGAACAAACACCATCTATAAACTACTGCACTACGCCGTGACTGGGTCCGACAAAAAGGAGACATCATGACTGATGAACCACACGATGTTACACATTGAAAATTCAATCCCCTGCTTGTGAACACCTAAGAGATTCACTGCAATTTTCCCTCAAACAGCGCGGCAAATTGTCGCAGATATTCAACCTCTGTTTTTAAATCGATTCCAATTCAATCCAGAACTCAAGCGTAATACCGCAGTGTCACTGGATTTGCATAGCCTCGCCAAATCAGCATCGAATCGTACAGTTTTCATGCGCGACCAATTGTCGCATGTACGCGTGCTGCATCACTGACTAACATCCCCTTTTTCCAAAATAGAGAACTGGGTGAGGGGACCTGATTCATGAAAAACGAAATCAAAACTACGATAGCAACAATCCTTCTAAGCACTGTTTATGGCACCAGCCAGGCGCACACCGCCTTTGTGGTTGACGCCACCAGTGTACCGTTTGCAGGAAAAAACTATGTCGCCACCATCAGTGCCAGTCACGGCTGCTCCGACGCAGGCGGCAATCACTACGATACGGAAATCATCGAGATCGATATCCCCGCCGGCGTAAGCTCGGTGCGCCCGATGGACGCAACCTGGGGCACGGCCGATGTCACCACTGATGAGGCCGGTGCAGTGACCATGATTACCTGGACCCGGACTATAGAACCCCACGCGGCAGACACCTTTCTCTACCAGGCAGGTTTCCGCGCCAAACTGCCCGATACCGCCTTCACTACGGTTGCCTTCACCATCCGGCAAAAGTGCCATGATGCCGACGGTTTGGAAGTCATCACTGCCTGGGAAGGGGCCTCGGCCGGCAAACTGAATCTGGTACCCGCACGCTCATCAGGTTGGAACAAATACTCTTCACAGACTGCGTTGGACGAGGCAGCCCTGAAAACGTTCTTTAGCGATGCGCAAATCGTCTGGTACGGTGAAGCGGCCTACAGCGCCAACACGGTGACTACCGGCATTATCACCGATAAATTAACAACGATTCCGGCCGGCGCGGAATTCTGGGTTAAATACTAAATGGGGGAGCGAGACATGAAACACTATTGTCTACCCCTGCTACTGGCTCTGCTGCTGTCGGCCTGCGGGACGGCCGGTGACAGTGATCATGACAAGGATCATGAGCACGAACATCAACACGAGGAAATGAACAACGGTCTCGATCCTCGCAATATGTTGCTGGACAAACCGCCCGTCAATGGTGATATCCCCATGGACTTGAAGCCGCCCATGTAGGATTGAAGTATGAAATGGCCCCGTTTCGGGGCCATTATTTTAAGATATATTTAATTGTCGATAATCGGCTCTTGCCAGGGCACCGGCATCTGCTGATAGACTAGCCGGATGCTGAAATCTGCATCTCCAAATCCATCAACCCGTCAGAATCTGCGCCGTCTGTGTAACCTGCGATTTATCGCCATCTGCGGCACCGCTATTTTGGTGGCTGGCATAGCTTATTTGTTTGCACTCGAATTGCCCGTGTTTGCCATCTATTCGCTGCTGTCCGTCGCGGCACTTTTCAATATCATCACATTGTGGCGACTGCAACGGGACTGGCCTGTCGGGGAGATTGAGTTGTTTGCACAACTGGTAGTCGATGTAGTCATGCTGACGATACTGTTCTATCTCACCGGCGGACCGACCAATCCCTTCGTGATGGTCTACCTTGTCCCCCTCGCCCTGACAGTCGCCAGTCTGCCACAACGTTATACCAAGATCATGTTCGTTACGACCAGCTTCGCTTACGGCAGCCTTATTGCCTATCAATCCACCTTGGCTTTGCGTGCTCATGAACACGACCAGGTATTCTCCATGCATATTATCGGCATGTGGTTTGGCTATGTACTGAGTGCGGGTATGATCGCCTGGTTTGGTGTAAAAATGGTGTCAGCCGTGCGCGAACGTGACGCCCAATTAGCCCGTATGAATGAACACAACCTGAGACAGGAACACATCATCTCCCTCGGCGCTTTGGCAGCAGGCGCCGCCCATGAACTGGGTACGCCTTTGGCAACGCTACATATTCTGGCGGATGAGCTGAAGGCAGGTGAAATCCTTCCCACCGATAGCTGTCATGTTTTACGAGATCAAGTCAAACGCTGCAAAACGATTCTCAATTCCATGGTCGCCTCATCCGGCGGTGTGCGTGCGATTAGTGGAGGACGAATGCCGTTGGACGAATTCCTGCTTACGTTGCTGCAGGATTGGCAATACAGTCGCCCACAGGCCCGTCTGGCTATTAACTCAATTAGCGGCAGTGAACCCTCACCGTTGATCGTCAACGAACAAACGCTAACACAGGCCATCAATAATCTGTTAAACAATGCCGCTGATGCCTCAGAGACGCCCATCGAAGTGGATTGCCGTTGGAGTCCGGCACTATTGACCATGGAGAT
>DKAX01000032.1 GCA_002450975.1 Proteobacteria bacterium UBA6915 | reverse complement strand
GCCCAGCAGAACTTCAGGCAGGGTGGGCGAGTAGCCGTTGACCACGCCGTCATAGAAGCTGCTGCTCACTTCCCAACCGGGGAACAGCTGCAGGGGCATGGCCTGACCACCGATGATGATGACATACATTTGCGCCAGACCGCCGACGATGACCAACAACGACGACAGCACAATGACCGCACGCTTATTACCCAGGCCCGGGGTGTAGAGCAAGGCCAGGGGCACCAGGCTGCCAATGATGATCTGTCCCCACCAGAACAGCTGGGTAAAGATACCACCGTCACGCAGGATAAATGCCTCGACCTCGTGGTGCTCGGTGGCGTAGAGATTAGTCAGGTGGTAAATGGTTACCAACAGCAGCACCGAGGCGATGAAGACGCCCAACAGGTTCTTCAGACGTAGCAGGGTGCTGTCACCCAAGGGACGACCGGTTCCCTTGCAGGAGGCCATTAACACCAGGATGAAGATCGCCAGACCGAAAGAGAAGGACATGACGATGAACATGGGCGCCATGATGGCGGCATCGTAAGCCTGACGGGCCACCAGAAAGCCGAATATGGAGCCCGTACCGGTTGTCAGTAGCAGACGCCAGACGAAGGCGGCGGTGCCGGCGGCCTTGGTGTAACGGTTGAAGCGGCGCTCCATCTGCATCCACAGATAGAAGGCAACCACCGCCAGGAAACCGGTGTAGAGGTAGATATTCCAGGCGAAGATCGACTTAAAGTTGTATTTGGTCATGGCCACGATCAGGCGATCGGGTCGACCCAGGTCCAGTACCAGGATGGCAAGACCACCCACCAGCAGGCCGATGGCCAGCAGGCCCGACAGGCGCGCCAGGGGTTTGTACAGACTCTTGTTAAACACCGACGAGATCGAGGCGACGTTCAAGGCGCCGGAGGCGGCCACGATCAGGAACACAGCGAAGACGTGCGGCATGCCCCAGACGATCTGGTTATTCATGCCGGTTACCACGTGACCGTGGTGTTCCATGTAATAAGCGGCACCCAGGCCTGTGGCGATCAGCAGGCCCAGGAGCCCAAGCAGGGCCATATAGCCCATGCTCTTTCCGGAAATCTCACTAAACACGATTTTTTTCATTCTGGTTTAACCCCTGTTTAGATGCCTTGATAACGCACACCGGGATTGAGACGCAGATCGGCGCGTACCTCGGTGCTGCTGTACTGTTTCAGGCGTTGTGCGATTTCGCTGTTAGGATCATTCATATCACCGAATACTAGCGCGCCTTCCTTGCAGGAGACCACACAGGCAGGCTGCTCGCCACGATCGACACGATGCACACAGAAGGTGCAGCTCTCCACGGTGCCCTTGCCGCGTGGCATATCAGGCATCTGATCGGTAACGGTCTCGTGCACGAAGGAGCGGGCCTTATAGGGGCAGGCCATCATACAATAGCGACAACCGATACAAATATGCTTGTCCACCAGGACGATGCCGTCGGCACGCTTCATGGAGGCGCCGGTAGGGCAGACATCCACGCAGGGTGGCTTCTCACAATGCTGACACATCATGGGTAGCGACACCTCGCGGCCGGTGGCCTTGTGGCGCAACTCCAATTTACGAATCCACTGGGAATCAGTCGGTGTCAGGTTGTCGGTCTTAAGACCGTTTTCCTTGCCACAGGCCTGCACACAATCCTTACAGCCGCTGGCGCACTTGTTAGTGTCTACCAGCATTCCCCAGCGTACCTTGCTGCTGGCCGCCTGTTCGGCGGGGCGGGCATTGGCCTGGTGCAGGAAAACACCGGGGGCCAAGGCCAGACCGGCGACGGTGGCACCGGTGGCGGCCAGAAAGCCGCGGCGGTTTTGATCGGGTTGTTGTTGTCTACTCATTCGCTTCCACCTTGTCGCGATGGGTTATTTTGTTATGTCACCGGCAACGGTCTTGGCGCGCGGCTTGGAGTTGTGACACTCGAAGCAGTCGATCTTGACCGCGGCGTAACTGTGACAAGCGGTGCAAAAGTGTCTTGGGTCCTGAAAACTGACCGGTTGGTTGTCATCGCCTTTGACGGCGTGACAATCCAGGCACTCTTTCAGGCTGTGCTTGGTCGTGCGGACACCCCGGCGCAGCGTATCGTCACGCTGGTGCATCATCAGCTCCATATGGTTGCGGCGCATGAACTGCGTGTCTTCCACGCAGCGCTCGCCCTGACCTTTGCTGATGCTGGGTACCGGCACGCGCGAATCGCCCGCCAGGGCCGCCGCCCCCGGTATGACTACCGAGAGCAGGGCACCGACGATGATGGCGTTTCTAAAGGCGTGTCTCATGTCAGACCCCTCTGTCGTTATTATTCACCCAGACCCATCTGGATGTAACCGGTGGGGCAGACATCCGCGCAGATATGGCAACCGATACAACGGGAGTAGTCGGTATAGACGTAACGGCCCATGGTCGATTTGGACTTGGGTGTACGCTTTACCGCTTCCTGCGGGCAGAAGATTACGCAGTTGTCACACTCGAAGCACATGCCGCAGCTCATGCAGCGATCGGCCTCGGCCACGGCCTGTTTTTCATCCAGGGCGACCATACGCTCTTCGAAGTTGCCCAGAACGTTGGCGGCATCGACCGATTTGTGATCGCGGATATGACGCGGGGTGAAGCTGAAGTGGCCCAGGAACAGTTCATCGGCAGGGATGATCTCGTTACCGGAACGGTCTTCGTAGTTGTGTACAGCAAATTCCGCATCGGAGGTACCACGTACTTGCTCATGGCTGTACTCTTTGGGCGACAGGTTGGTCTCGCGCAATTTGTCCAACAGGTCGAAGTGGTGTACGTCAACCTTGGGGCGCTTGCCCAGTTCCTGACCGGCCAGATAGGTCTCGATGCTTTCGACAGCGATAGAGGCCTGACCGATGGCGGTGGTCAAAAGGTGTGGACGCACGATGTCGCCGGCGACGAAGTGACCCGCTTTGCCAGGTACTTGGTAGTTCTTGTCGGCGTCGATGAGGCCGCGTTTGTTACCGATGTCGCCCAGACCTTCCAGGTCACCCACCTGACCGATAGCTGACACGATCAGGTCGGCCTCGATGTCGAATTCGCTGCCTTCGATACGGGTGTGGCCGTCTTCCTTCATCTTGCACACACGCAGTGCAACAGCGCGGCCGTTCTTGTCACGGACTACGCTGACCGGGTCCAGGCTGCCCATGATGTTGACACCTTCACGGGTGGCATCATCCACTTCGTGTTTGGCGGCAGTCATCTTGTTGACTGGATGACGAGAGATCAGGGTCACGTCGGCGCCTTCGCGCTTAGCTGTGGCAGCGACGTCGTGAGCGGTCTGGCCAAGGACGATGTTTTCCGGACGATCCAGTGGATTATCACTGGTGATATGACCCAGACGACGGGCAACGGAGGCTACGTCGATAGAGGTATCACCACCACCGACCACGACCACCTTGCCGGTAACGTGCTTCAGGCGACCATCGTTGAAGGCGGCCAGGAAGGCAACACCGGTGATGCAGTTGTCGGCCTCGGCGCCCTCAATGGGCAGCGGACGACCGGCCTGTGCGCCCAGGGCCCACAGGATGGCATCAAATTCTTTCTCGACCTTGGCCAGCGGAATATCACGGCCAACGCGGGTGTTCAGTTTTACGGTAACACCCATGTCCGTGATGCGCTTGATCTCGCCATCCAACACGTCACGGGGAGTACGGTAACCGGGGATGCCGTAGCGCATCATGCCACCCAGTTCGGCGTGGTCGTCGAAGATGGTGCAGGCGTGACCGCGGCGACGCAGCTGATAGGCTGCGGCCAGGCCAGCAGGGCCGCCACCGATGATGGCGATCTTCTTGCCGGTCTCTTTGTCGGCAGCCTTGAAGGTGAAACCATTGGCCAGGGCGTGGTCGCCGATATATTGCTCAACGGAGTTGATGCCGACGTGGTCTTCCACCTGGTTACGGTTNNATACCGCGCACGATATCCAACCAGCCGCGGATATCCTCACCGGCGGGGCAGCTGCCCTGACAAGGTGGGGTGCGATGGATATAGGTCGGGCACTTGTGAGTCCAACTGGCCTGGAAGATCTGCTCGGACCAGCTCTCAGGTTTACTGTCACCGTCCTTGAAGCGGCGGAAATTTAACTTGCTGTTCATATCGCTACTCGATGTTGCCATGAAACACCTCCCAATCTGGAAAACCTTAAGAACTTACTATTCAACTGACCCAAGGACTACAGCGTCGCCGACCAATTGGTGCACGCTGACCACCATGTCCATGGGAAAACCATAAATCGGGGCTACCTTACTGAACTGGCTCTTACAGATGGCGCAAATCGCCGCCAGGTTGGTAACGCCGTGTGAATCGACCACCTCTTTCAGGGCCTCCATGCGCGGCAGGGCCCCTTTAACGCGTAGATCCATCAAATCGTCTGTCAGCAGGCCGCCACCACCGCCGCAGCAGTAGGTGTTTTCGTGGATGGTGTCTGCACGCATGTCCACGTATTTATTGACCGCTGATTTGATTACCTCGCGCGGCAGAATGAACTGACCGCCGGGGATATTGCCCATGCGCGTGGCGCGCGCCACGTTGCAGGAGTCGTGGAAGGTAATGACGCGGTGGTCATTGGCCTCTTTATCCAGTTTCAAGCCACCCCGTTTGATCAGATCGTGGGTGAACTCGATGATGTGCTGCGGCGCCGGATAGCGCGGGTCCAGAAAGTCGAAGGGACCGGCCAGGGTGTTCCAGAAGCTGTAGGCGACGCGCCAGGCGTGGCCGCACTCACCGACGATGATACGCTTGACGCCCAGGTCCAGGGCAGCCTTGCGCACGCGCAGAGCAATGTCACGCATATTTTCGTAGCTGCCGATGAACATGCCGAAGTTGGCACCTTCCGATGCGTAGGAACTCAGGGTCCAGCTGACGCCGGCCTGGTGGAATACCTTGGCATAACCGATCAGTCCGTCGATATGCGGCTCGGCAAAGAAATCCGCCGACGGGGTAATCAACAGGACATCCGCGCCTTTGACATCCAAAGGCAGGCGCACGTCGACACCGGTATCGTCTTTGATGTCCTCTTCCAGGCCTTCCAGGGTATCGCGCAGGGCCGGTTCGGGCAGGCCCAGGTTATTACCGATCTTGTGTACCTTACCGATTATCTCGTTGCAGTATTTCTGGCCCTTGCCGACGGCATCCATGATCTCGCGCGCCGCCATGGAGATCTCGGCGGTGTCGATACCGTAGGGGCAGAAGACCGAGCAGCGACGACACTGGGAACACTGGTGGAAGTAGCTGTACCACTCGTCCAGCACCTCCTGGGTCATATCGCGTGCGCCGACCAGCTTGGGAAAATATTTGCCGGCGAAGGTGAAGTAGCGGCGATAGACACTGCGCAGCAGGTCCTGGCGCGCCACCGGCATGTTTTTTGGATCTGAAGTGCCCTGGAAGTAATGACACTTATCGGTACAAGCGCCGCACTTGACGCAGGAATCCAGAAAGACGCGCAGACCGCGGTACTTGCCCAGCAGTTCGCCCATCTTCTCGACGGCCTTCTCCTGCCAGTTCTCCACCAGTTCACCGGGAAAGCCCAGCGGCTGTTGGTGGGCCGGTGCGGCCACGAACGGTTTGCTGTCGGCCATGGCCCCTTCCTGAAGGATGGGGATGATGGGGTACTCTCGAAAAGCCGGGGCTTTGACTTCTACTTTTGCCACGCTGCGCTCCTTAACAAACCTTTAGTTTATTTTTCCAGCTTGGCCGCCCAAGGGGCCAAGTGACGTTTTTCACGGGCGTTGTCCACCTGATTACGGGTGGGGCTGAAGAATACGCCGGGTGCGTGCAGCAGCTTGCTCACCGGGAAGATGACCATCAGGATCAGTACCAGTGTCAGGTGGGTGATCAACAGGCCGTCGGCGGGCAGTGGCTGCCAGCTGAAGTAAAACAGTCCCAGGACGAAGGCCTTCAGGCTGACGATGTCAGTGTGACTGGCGAAGGTCATCATCAAACCGCTGCCGGCTATCCCCAACAACAGGATCAGCATCAGGTAGTCAGACGGTTGGGAAATATAACGAATGCGTTGTACCACAATGCGGCGAATCAACAGGCCTATCAGTCCGACCAGCATGGCCAGGCCGGCATACTTGCCGATGGGCTGCATCAGGGCCACCCAGCTCCAGACCGGTTCGGTGGAGTAGCGCAGATGGCGTAACAGTACCAGCAACAGACCCAGGTGGAACATCCAGCCGAACAGCCAGATCCACTTGTTGGCCTTGAATAGGCTGGAAAAGAGCGTGACTTCACGCAACTGACGCAATACCACGCCGCCTTGGGTCAAAGGAGCCGGCATGGTGGGAATCTTTAAGGGTGCGGGTGTACGGGCATAGATGCGGATACGGTTGAGCAAACCGACCACTAAAACCGCCGTCGCCGCGTAAAACAAAATGGCGTATACCATGGTTAGTAGCGACATGGTGCCTTAACCCTCCAAAAAAACTTCGTTGTTATATTAAAGACCGGGGTCGGAATCGACCCCGGTCGGTACCACTTAGATACAGCCGGTCGGCTTGGGCAGACCTGCGATCTTACACGCCTGCTTGGCAGGACCGTAAGGGAACAGTTCGTACAGGTACTTG
>DKAX01000109.1 GCA_002450975.1 Proteobacteria bacterium UBA6915 | reverse complement strand
TCCATCCACCTCCAGTAACTCCACGGACGCCGTCACCTCCATACCTGGCGGCGTGGCCGCCTCATGACTGACATCGATATGAGTACCCAGGCTCTGTTCCCGTGGCCAATCGATATGGGGTTTGATTGCCATTATGCAGGCCCATTCCAGAAAACCGACCATGAAACCCGTGGCAAAAACCGCTGGCATAACCATGAACTCTTCAGACTCCGGATACAGGGCCGGTACCGTCTTGGTCCCGGTAACGGTAAAACGGTGTTGATAACGAATACCGGGTCTGAGGCTCTCCTTCATGACGGCACCTCCACTGTCACATTACTCGAGAAAGGAGCAGCAATAATCGGTGACACTGTCCACTGCAATCTTGAACGAGGAGTTGGCTGGTACATCGAAGCGACCACTGCCGCTGATTGTGCGCCACTCTTTTTCGCCGGCCAGCATCACCTTGCAATCACCGGACTGTATCTCCATGATCTCAGCGGCGCCGGTATTGAATTCATATTCGCCGGGCAGCATCACCCCCAGGGTCTTTTTCTCGCCGCTGGCAAATTCGACGGTCCGACTGGTGACCTTACCATCAAAATAGACATTGGCTTTTCTTACCACACTGACATTTTCAAACTTACTCATGACCTACTTTCCGTATTGATTGAACATCGCCCGTAAAGGACCGAAGCCGGGGATTGTAATCCCGGCCAGGGTCGCGTACAACCTTCGGCCCCCCTCCCCCACTAAACTTATTGAACAAGAGAGGGCTGTTTCCCCCGGCATGGCGGATCTGTAGGTGCGACCAAAAACAGGAATTACAGGAACATACGAAGGACGGCCTAAGGGAAAGGGCCTGATAGCCAGGCCCTTTCCCGCTTAGTATGCGATGGCATAATAAATCACATATACCCAACCCAGCAGTCCATGCAACATCGCCCACAGAATGGATTTGTTCATCGACCAGGATATGGCGATTGCCAGTGCCGTACCAAATGAAATTCCGTTCCAAACCCCCCAATACTGCAATCTAAAATCTTTATTGAACATGTCAGTTCCCCTTGCTGAGTTATTAGTATTGATCTAACGATAATCTGAATCAGCCGACGGTCTTTTCCCTGCGAACAAATGCCCATGCGTGTCCACCGATCCCGGTCACCAGGAACAAGACAGCACCCAGATAGGTCACGACGAAAACAGCAAACTTGGCGGCAGCAAAGCCTGAATATATCAGCGCCAAGGCTGCACTGAATTCCAGTGGGTTCGCCAGCATCACAAACGATACCAGATTTTCCAGAGAGTCAAACACAGGGGCCAACGGGGCAACAAGCACCAACCAGAACGCTGCTCTACGTAGCCGACTTGCCTGCGGTTGTAAACGTGCCAGCAACAAAGTGACAACACCATGCAGCAGCAGTGTAGACAGAATAAAGACAAAATCGATGATCTGCGTTTGAACATAGATATCCAGGCTGCCCTGCTGCAGCATTACGCTGTAATACGACTTTAACTGAGCAGCATCGAAGGCGAGTTGCCCGACGTAATACGGCACAGGAAACAGTGAGGCCTGGTAACTTGCATTGAGAATTTGTGTGGCATATTGGTTGAACCACAGGGCCAATGGCAAAGTCAGCAACAACATACCCACCCGCGGACTTACTTCCAAGCAATTGATAATATTAGCCATAGTTAGTCTTGCGTTTTTCATTGTAGATCTCCTCAGCTTTTTACATTCCACGGAATATATTTAAGCATTCCTTGGAATATACTGTCAAGGTATAATGCAAAAAAAATCGGAGGGTAATACCCGCATGACCAATATGCCAAACATTGCCCTGTGCGGGGCACTGATCCAACAGTTGAGCATCGCCCAACAACATACCGCGACTCTACTCAACCGCGTGCTTTTGGCGCACCAGATTAATTTCTCGCAATTAAGCATCCTCTCCCATTTTGCCCGCCAGCCCGAGCAGGCCCTGCCCCTGACCACCCTGGCCGACGACATGAACCTAAACCAACCGGCAACCACAAAGATCGTTCAACATCTGACACAAGCGGGATGGTTGGCCTATGGCCAGGACAAATTGGATGCGCGTAAAAGACTGCTTAGCATAACAACTGATGGATTGGCACACCTGACAACGGTCTATGAGGCGATGGCGCCGACTGTGGCAACACTATTCGAAGGATACTCGGAAGAAGAGATCAATACTTTTCTGGCACTGTTAGCCAGACTGAATACTCAGTTACAACGGCTGCGTTGATTCAGATCCCATATGGATAAACACAACAATTGAAAGGACTGGGGACTAACTAAGGTCGCGTAACGTCTGACGTAAGGCCTCTTGAGCCTGGCCTTTGCCCGTCATGCCTAAGGCGAGCGCCAGTTCGCTCCACGCGTGGTTTTGCAGACATTTTTTCACCAACAGGCGCCGCTGTTGTGCCGATATTTCACGATGACACAGGCGATCAATAGCCAAAACCTGTAAGGCCAGTTGAGTCACCTCATAGCCACGCCGACCGTGGATAAAACTGTCGATATCCTGTCTATCCTCTTTACTGATTTCGATACCTCCTTTGTATAGATCATAAACCAGGGCCTGTACCAACTCACTGGGTAGCTGGCGCAATGGCCCGCTCAACCAGGGTATAAGATATCGAGACAGGCGAGCGCGTGCCTGATTCAGCAGTTCATTCCCGGCGCCTGACAATGGATGCAACACCATGACGGCGTGACTGCCGCTGCTCTGCTCCCGACTCAAGCCAATGTGGACAGGAGTAAAACCACTTCGACGCCAGTACTTCATCAAATCCGTGTCGGCACCGAAACTGGCACAAACGACATCGAAACCGTCTTGTTCAGAGCGCGTGCGTACATTCGCCAACAAACGGCTGCCGATACCGCAGCGCTGCCAGGCAGGATGCACGGCAACACGCATAACACGCCGATAACGTAAGATGGGTGCGCCAGCGATACCGGCATGATTGGCCAACGACTGGGCACTGAGATGGCCTTGCACACGGCGATGGCCTAAATAGATCTCTCGTGCCAGTTCTTCATCGATCCCCCCCTCGTCCAGGCTCACCAGAACCGCCACGACATCATCGCCGTGACCCGCCAACCAGATGCGTACATTGGGCCCGTCGAGTAGATGACGCAAATCGTTGGGGCGGGTGCGATAGTGGGCCAATACCAGCAGAGCGAAGAGCTGACGCAGGCGCTGCGGCTGTTGTATCAACGTGTCCCGATCAACCTCCTCTATGCGCAGCTGGGCGATATCATCAGGACGGATTTCACCAAGGGCGGCCGGTGCAGCGTCCAGCACCAGGGCATCGAAGACAAAACGTTCCAACGGGTCGTTCTGCGCCCAGCGGATAGGCTGCTCCAGGTGCAGACGGTGCCAACCCGGCGCTGCGCTGTCCAGATGACGCTGGAAACGCAGGGCAAATCCGCGCCCGGTACCCTCATAGCCGTGTACCGTGGAGGCAAACACCATACGCGCATAGCGGGCCAGCAGGCGGGTCAGCAGCGGAACAGGAATGGCGGCGGCCTCATCCACCAATAGCAGGTCAACAGGCAAGGGATGACGAATCAATTCATCGGGGGGAACAAAACTCAGGCGCTGATCCCGCAGGCTCAAACAGCCAGCGGGATCGAAGTGCCAATCGGGCAATAACCGCTGCGCATGGAAAAATACCTCTTGAACCGACGCCATGCGTGGGGCGGTGACCACGATATGGCCCATCCCTTGTCGCAGCAACCGTGCGGCGGCAATGCCCAGGGCCGCCGATTTACCACGCCCCCGATCGGAGGTCAGTACCAGGGGCCGGCGCCGATGACCATGCACCACCCTGGCAATCGCGGCGACGGCATCCGCTTGTCCCTGGGTCAGACAATCGGTATCGGTGACTTTCACGGCGGACGTGGATCCACCCTGACCAGCTGGCGGTAGGTGGGCTTCACCATCCTGCTCCACCCAGGCGCATTGCCCATCGGAGCGCAACACCTGCAACAAATGGCTGAAAAGCCGCCCGCTCACCTGCTCAGGCGTATAGGGATAGACCGCCAGCCGACGGTTATTGGCATCGACCAGCGCCGGCCATAATGCCATGGGCGGTATCAACAGTAATAACAAACCACCTGCGCACAGGGTACCGCTCAAGGCGCCGAAGCTGTCGGGATCAAAGCCGCAGTGGGCATCGTAGACCAGCAGGTCCAGCTCTTGTCCCAAATAATTCAGGGCTTGTTGGGAAGCGATGGACTCCATTGTCGGCACTGGCTTGTCCCCCAGCCACAGACAACGTTCCCCGCTGAACTCCCCTGCCACGCATGCAGCATGGTCATAACACCAGGCGGCCTCACCGCTCAGGACCAGGGTCAGACGATGACGTTGTCGCTGGGCTTGCAGACGCCTGCGCGGCAACCAGGAGAGAATGTCTTGGAGTTCGGGCCTTGCGACCATGGGATAGTGAAAGAGAAAGTGGTGTTATTCGCCGCCGTCCAGCCACTCCACCAGGTAGTAGATGTACTGGCCTTCGGAGGATTTGGACGGGCCTAACACGGCGGCGGCATAGAGGTTCTTTTCCGGATCGGCCTGCGCCAGTGCCTCACCGTCATCATTCTTGATATATACGCAATTGGCCGGATGGCGCTTGCGATCACGACGTGGGGCATAGATGACTGCATAGTGTACCTGACTGACTTTGCTGTCGGGATCCGGGGGGACGAAACCGTGCATTGGCAATTCCATCGAAAGTTAACTATTAAAAGGATAACACAATCAGCCCCAGGACCGACGCGAAAAAAGCGGCTTTTTCCAGCTCAGTTGAGTGAAAAAGTAACTGACTTCAAGGCCTCTGTTATATAGAGTAATTGTAGAGGGAGAAATTTCGCGTTACACATTGGGAGACTTCGCTCATGAAATTCTGGGGCGCCGCAGAAAAACTCATCAACGGGAGACAAAAAATAATGGCGAAAAATATTGCTATCTTCTCCGATGGCACGGGTAACTCCACCATCAAAGATCGTGGCACCAATGTGTTTAAGATGTATGAAATGGTGGAACTGCACGATAAGAATCAGCCACAGGTCTCCATCTATGACGATGGCGTGGGCACCGAAAAACTGAAATTTCTCAAGGCGCTGGGCGGCGCCTTCGGTCTGGGTCTGAGCCACAACGTGCGTCGGCTCTATGCAGAGTTGGCCCGCGTCTACGAACCGGGCGATCGCATCTACCTGTTCGGTTTCAGCCGCGGTGCGTTCACTGTACGCACCCTGGCGGGATTGATATCCAATTGCGGCATCATCGATCACAGTCGCTGTCGTGACGACAGTGAACTCTATCTGCGTGTGCGTAAGGCCTTTCAGGTGCATCACAATGCCAAGCGCGCCTTACTGGAGTGGATGCTCTACAAGGCGGTGCGCCCCCTCGCCTGGATATTCCCCGACCGCTACGGCCACCTGACCCCGCAGCAATTCCGTAAAAAATATTCAGTGGTCAACGATAAATCCGCCCCCGATGGCATTGTCGATATCGATTTTATCGGCGTCTGGGATACGGTCAGCGCTGTCGGCTTTCCTATACTCTGGATCGCCGATGCCTTAAATCTTTTAGTCTATCGCTTTAAATTTTCCGACGATCGATTATGCACCACGGTGAAAAAGGCCTGTCACGCCCTTTCCATCGACGACGAGCGCCATACCTTCCATCCCTTGCTGTGGCAGGAGGATGATCAATCAAAAGCGCGTCTGGAGCAGGTCTGGTTCCCTGGGGTGCACGCCAACGTCGGTGGCGGCTATCCACGCCAGGGGCTGTCACTGGTGGCCCTGGACTGGATGATGACCAAGGCTGAAGGCGCGGGCCTGAAACTGATCTCCCAGGACCGCACCCTCTACCAGGAACGCAGTAATCCCCACGGCAAACTCTACGATCCACGCGCCGGACTGGGAATTTATTATCGTTATCAGCCACGCGATATCGCTCAGAAGTGTTTTACCCATCGAATTACGCCCAAGATTCATGTCAGCGCCCTTGAACGTATCCTCAACCGCACAGAAGGATATGCGCCTGGCAACCTGCCCCGGGGGATGAAGTTAATCACCACCCGCGGCGATCTGCCCAAGGGTCTGGAAAAAGCCGACCAGATCATCGATCAGGCCTTGGGTAACAACAGCAGTCTGCTGCAACGGACCCAGGGCTGGATTACCGTCAGGCGCTTTGCCCACTGGGGATTTTTCATCGTCACCCTGGCAGCCCTGACCAGCCTGTTTACCGTAGAATCCCTGCGTTCCGGGATGATAGGGGCCATAAAAATCTTCTTTACCAGCGGTATTTCGGTTTTTGACAATTTCCTCACCATCAATCCCAGCGATGTAGTCGTCGCCGTCGCCGCTTATCTGGGATTTTTCTATTTCCTGGGTGTTACAGCACGCCGGCGTATGCAAAGCATCTTTTCCAAGTTTTGGTACCAGGTCATTCCCAAACTCAAACCAGAAGAAACCCATAACCATGATCACAAACACCAAACAAAGACCGAGCAGCGTAAGGAAACCGCACCGGTCGAGTGATCCATAGCCCCAGGGCCAAGGCCCTGGGGATTATTTTCTGGAGATTCACGCCCCCAGGCAGTAAACTGCCCCTTTTACCCAACACCATAAGGCGATCCAATCATGCAAATTTCCGCGAACAAGGTGGTCTTGATCGACTACACCTTGACCAACGATGCAGGCGAAGTCATCGACACCTCCGAAGGCCGCGAACCCCTGGGCTATATCCAAGGCATGGGCAACATCATCCCCGGCCTGGAAAATGCCTTGGAAAACAAGACTAAAGGCGAATCACTGAACGTGCGCATCGACCCCGAAGAGGGCTATGGCCCGCGCAATGACAATCTGATCCAGACCGTTAACCGTGAAATGTTCGAAGAAGGCACCGAGTTGGCGGTAGGCATGCAGTTCCATGCCAGCGACGGGCAGAATGTCCATTCCGTCACCATCACCGAGATCGTCGGTGATGACATCACCATCGATGCCAACCACCCCCTGGCCGGTGTACCCCTCAATTTCGCCGTCACAATCGTCGACGTGCGTGAGGCCTCCGAGGAGGAGCTGGACCATGGCCACGTCCACGGTGAAGGTGGACACCACCATTAAGATCAGTTAGTTACAAACAGGGAGGTCGGTACTGGCCTCCCTGCCCCAAGATTCTTCCCCATTTTTTTCAAGAGATATTTGCCGAAAAAGTGTGAAACAGTTAACATAGCCGCCGGTAAGACCCAATCCCAAACAGGTGGCACCCATGGAAACCTTTCAGATCTTTATTGAAGAGATCAACACCGGCAAGATCCGCTTTACCAGCAAAGGTATCCAGCGTTTCAAACGCAAGTTTCGTGAAATCGGCGTCGACATCGACACCATCAAGGATCGTGAAGAGTTCATGATGGCCTACGAGGTCTACCTCAACACCAAACTGTTCCGCACCGCCATCAACAATGACGATCCCAAACTGGATGAGTTGTTGAAGAATATCCCCGCCTATCGCGAAGGCATGGAGATCCGCAAGGGCTTGCAGGAGTAATCGTAAACTTCAGCCGGCGATCAGCACCAACGCGACCAGCGCCAGCACCACCCCAACCCCCTGCTTCAAGGTCAGACTCTCGCCGAGCAAGAGTATCGCCAACAGCACCGCAATCACCGGATACATCGCGGTAATCATCGAGATCAACGACACCGGCCCGCGCGTTACTGCAAATAAATAGGCCAGCGCGCCGCAGGTACCCACCATACCGGTCAACAGCGCCAGCGATACACCACGCACATCGTGTTGCACCCTGAAGCCCATCCACACCAAAACCGCCAACGCCACCACAAGTCCGCCGGCGACTTCATAGACGATGGCGCTGCGCGGCTCCAGATAGCGGGTGGTAAGCTTGGGTAGAAAGGCCCACACACCCCAACAGAGAAAGGCCGTGACGGCGGGAAGGAGCCAGGGCTTCATCAGCATTTGATGCGAAAGCGCTCGGCCACATACTCCATGTGCTTGTCCGCCTCGCGGACGCCTTGTTGCACAATGTCGTGTAGACCGGGTAACAACTCCGTGCGCACCTGCGGGGCAAGGCCCTGGTGTTGCAGAAAACGGCTAAGCATTCGGGTGATCGGATCGTGTTGATCCTTCGCCAGCACCGCCTTCTCATATTCGGCACCGCGTTGCTGCAACAGCGTGACAAACCCCTGCAAATCCAGCGCAGACTCCTGCACCAGATGGCTGTGCAACCACTGGGCCAGATAGCGAATCATGGCTGTGGCCTCCTCCGGTTCGAACTCGTTACTATTGATACCCAGCCGACCGAGCACAAACCACAAGGCGCTGCACTCCAGATCGTGGCGGTGTATTGTTTGAACTTCGTGCTTATGGCGGAAAAAATTGACGAAGCGTTCGGCCATGGCCAACCAGATCTCAGCGTAATCATCACCCACACGCTGCAAATCCACCGACCGTTTTAAAAAGGGAAATACCATAGTCCTCGACTCAACAAAATGCGCAAGGTGTGCATGTATCGCCATTGACCGTTACAATGGCCGACTCACTATGTCATGGAGCCTGTCATGAAACAAGGGGAAAAGCGTGTGCTGTTAGTCGTATTGACGGCCTTTATTGCAGTCATCGTGCTCACCATCAGCCTGGAGCGCAATAATCAACGTGCCAATCCGCGGATGGAAAACAACCAACGTATGCAGGCCACACTGGGCGTGAACAAGGAACGCCAAGCCATGCAACATATCCCCAAAGATATCAACCCGCAAGACCTCCCCGACGCGCAAGGCTCCGGTGCCTCTAAACTAGTCCTCTACTGCGTACAGTGTCACGACCTGCCGATCCCCACCATGCACAGCCAGCAGGAGTGGCCGCAAGTCCTGCAACGCATGCGTGCCTATATGGACGAGCGCCGCGGCGGCTTACTCAATCGCATGATCATCCCGGCGGCACAAGACTGGCAGACACTGGAGTCCTATCTAATACAACACGGCCAACGCGGCCTGGAACCCGGAACACTTACCGACCTCAACTCGCCACAGGGAACCCTATTCGCCCAAACCTGCGGTCAATGCCACGCCCTACCCGACCCCCGCCAACACCGCGCCAGCGAGTGGCCACGCACCGTATTGCGCATGCAGCGGAATATGCAACTGGCGGGGGTGGAAGCGCCCGAGCGCAGTACCTTAGATGAGATTATCGATTATCTGCAGCGACATGCACACTGAACATGACCTAGATATTCAGTAGAGTAGACTGACCAGAAACAGACTCAGCCACGGCACATAGGTGATCACCAACAGCGCGGCGATCAACACCAGCATCCACGGCAGGGCCGCACGTGTCACCTCGGCGAGGCTCATGCCGGTCAGGCCGGCGGCCACATAGAGATTCAATCCTACCGGTGGCGTGATCATGCCTACCTCCATATTGGTGGTCATGATGATACCGAGGTGGATGGGATCGATACCGAGATTGACGGCGATGGGATGAAATAGCGGCGCCATGATCAACAAAATAGCGGAGGGCTCCATGAAGTCTCCGGCGAACCAGAGGATGGCGTTCACCAACATTAAGAATGAAAATTGCGAAGGCTCCGTGGACAACACCTTGGCCGCCAGGTCCTGCGGGATGTGTGCTTCGGTCAGTACGTGCGCGAAGATCATGGCGCAGGCGATAATGAACATCAGCACCGCAGTCATTTTGGCGGAGTCGAGCATCACCTTGGGGATGTCCTTGAAGCCCATATCGTTGTGCACAAACAAGGCAATGATGGCGGAGTAAACCGCCGCCGTGGCCGCTGCCTCCGTCGGAGTAAACACACCGCCGTAGATACCGCCGACCACAATAACGATCAGCAACAATCCCCAAAAGGCATTCACAACACACTTGGCCAAATGTTTCCAGCCCAACCACGGTTCGCGCGGTAGTTGCATGCGTCGCGCCACCAGCCAGGTGGTCACCAGCAAAAAAAATCCCATGGTCAGACCGGGCAGGATACCGGCAATAAACAACTTGCCTACCGACTCCTCCACTGCATCGGCGTAGACGATCATGGGGATCGAAGGCGGTATCAAAATCCCCAGGCTACCGGAGGTAGCGATCACACCGACTGCATAGCGCTTGTCATATCCGGCGGCGATCATACCTGGTATCAGTATGGAGCCGATGGCCACTACCGTGGCCGGCGATGAACCGGAGATGGCGGCAAACAACATGCAGGAGACTACGCCGGCCATGGCCAGACCGCCGTGCATCCAACCGACCATGGCCTTGGCGAGCTCAATCAGACGCGCCGACACGCCGCCCTTGGTAAGAAAATGGGAAGACAATATAAAGAATGGAATCGCCAGCAGCGTGGTGTGTTCCATAGTGTCGAACAGCTTCTGCGAGATAATCATCGCCGAGCTGTCCGGCGTCAGCAGCATAAAACCCAGGCTGGTCAGCCCCAGGCTGATGGCGATGGGTACGCCCATCATCAGCAACAGTATCAGCACACCGAAGATGGCCGCCGCACTCATGCGCCGCGCTCCTTTAGCGCCTGATCGGCCTCGCTGACATGGATACGATCGATCTCGCCGCGCCACAAACGCCAACCCACGCCCAGAAAGTGGTAAAGCATCAGGGAGAGACCGGTGGGAATGGCCAAATAGGGAATCCATTGAGGTATACGCAGGTCCAGGGACAAATCACCCCAGGCGTAGACCTTCATGGTGTATTGCACCGACAACACCAACACGATGGCGACAAACCCTATGGACAAGGCCGTCGACAGCAACACCACCACACGGCTCCAGCGCGGCGGCAGTTTATCCACCAGCACATCGATGCCCAGATGGATGCCGGCCTTGACGCCATGGGCGGCGCCGATCAGCACCACCCAGGCGAACAGGTATTGCACACCTTCCAGAACCCAGGTGATGCCGCTGTCGAACAAATAGCGCAACACCACATTGGTGAAAAGCAGCAGGGTGCCGGCCCCCAGGCCGAGGGTAATCACCAGTTTTTCAAACAAATCGATCCAGTGATTGAACCGCTGCACCCTGTCACCCCTTACGAAAAATCAGTTACCCAATAATTTATGAATATCTTTCAGCAGATCCTCGCCGATTTCAGAGGCGAACTGCTTTTCCAGACTAGCATTGGCCGCCTTCCACTGCTTGCGCTCGGCAGACGTCAACTCCACCACCTTGGCGAAACCGGCCTTTTCCACCGCCACGCGGTCTTCATGATCGGCCTCAGCGGCGAACTTCCGGCCCTCTACAGTGACCTCTTTCAGAATGGCCGTCAACTCGTTGCGAATGTCCTCCGGCAGGCCGTTCCAGAAGTCGCTACTAACGACTAACAGGTAACCGAGATAGCCGTGGTTCGACACCGAGATGTAATCCTGCACCTCGTGGAATTTTTTAGAGTAGATGTTGGACCAAGTGTTCTCCTGGCCATCCACTACCCCTTGCCCCAGGGCGGTATAAACCTCTTTGAACGGCAGCTTCTGTGGCGTTCCACCCATGGCCCTAATCATGGCCTCGTGTACATCGGAACTCTGGATACGGAATTTCTTGCCCTTGAAATCATCGGGTACTGCACGCAACGGCTTGTCACCTTTGACGGAGAAGACCTTCATGCCGTTATCCCAGAAGGTCAGGGCCTTGACGCCCTTGGACTCCATGGGCTTGGTCATCTTTTCCACCAGTGGCGAGTCGACCAGCTTGTGGACGTCGTCCATATTATCGAACAGGAAAGGGATATCGAAGGCTTGTAGGTTGGAAGAGAGCTTGACGAATTTTGACAGGCTGGGCGCCGCCAGGATGCCGGTGGTCTTGCTGCTGCTCAAACGCATGGCCTCCATCACCTTGTCATCATTATAGAGCTGGGAGTTGGGATAAACCTCAACGCGCACCTTACCTTTGAGCTTTTCATTGACCTTGGCGGCAAACAGGTCGGCCGCCCTGCCCTTGGGTGCCGTGGCGGCCACCACATGGGAAAACTTGATAACATACTCTTGCGCCTGGGAAATCGGGGCCGTCAAACCTAGGGCCAACCCCAAACTGATCAGTGCCAATCGTTTCATCGTCTTGTCTCCACCCGGATTAGGATTTTATTACCATAGTCCTGAAGAATGGCCTTGGCAACCAGTCGCGGTATATGGATAGAGCGTAGTAGAATGATCCAATGATCTGGCAGCGATATTTCCAACGAGGTATCCCCCCCTACCTGGCAAAACACTATTGGTGGGCCTATCTGTGGCGCTGGGGGGTGTGGTTCTTTGACCACCCCCTTATCATCAACCTCATCCTGCTGGGCCAATATAATAAATTGGTGGATGCCACCCTAGAAACAATTTCCGTACCCGTAGTCAGGGCGCTGCAGCTAACCAGTGTCTACGGGCAATTCACGCCGCGGCTACACCAACACTTGCAAGGCACAGAAGAATTGCATCTTGCCGACGTGGCCGCAATTCAACTGGCGATATCACACCGCAAATTGGACAACAATACGACCGGGCCCATCTGCCATCTCGCGCAAATGAATGCAACCCGTCTAGGTTATCAGGATAAGTCCTTCGATCTGATTTGCATCTATTTCCTGCTACATGAACTTCCCCCCTCGGAACGCATACAAGTCCTACGGGAGTGTCTGCGCCTTCTGGCACCGGGCGGGCAGTTAATTATTACGGAATATCATGAAGATCACGGTCGCCACTGGTTACACAAGAATCCCCTAACCCGATGGCTACTCGGTCAACTGGAACCCTTTTTACCCGAGTTCTGGCGATTACCCTTAGGGAAAACTCTGAGCGAGATTAGCCGAGAACAAGATAAGGAAATTGCATTATTGACTGAGCACGGCTTTCTGAAAGATTTTTATCGCGTCGTCAGCATGACCCTGCACGCCTGACACCGGAGCTGATCAAGTCCTCCTTTTCCCGTCTGGAAAGACGCTTGATCTGGACCTCTCGTCGCGATGCCTGACTGCGATCCTCACAGGCCTCGGTATACACCAGAATAACCGGCCTGCGCGCACGGGTATAGCGCGCCCCCAAGCGATCACTGGTGTTATGTTCGTGCACACGCCTGCCAACATCCTTGGCTACACCCGTATACAAGGTCTTGTCGCTACACATTACTATATATACACACCAGGTCATTTACTCATACCCCAGATCGATTACTGGTATTTTACAACGGATTTCACCTGCGGCGCCTACAAAGAAATTTTACTCCTGCATCAGCCCCTTGAAAGCCAGTGATAACGAACAAACCCACCAATCTGATATACTTTGCCTTTAGTGGTGACATTCGATTCAGACTGGATATGCGATGGAAGAATTAAACGACACAGAGCTTAAACAAAAAATCAATCTGGAAACGGGCAAACTTACCTGGCAGGAACTTCAAAGACACTTTGCCCGAGGCGTAGTGGTAGTCATCGATCCCACTCTGGATCTGGTCGAGGTGGCGCATAGCTTTGCCCGCGATGACAAAGAGAAGGTACAACACTGGGCTGACAACGGCCAATTGCACCGCGCCAGTGATGCAGACGCCCTAGAATGGCAGGAAGAGAATAGCGCTTTCTGGTCTGTTGTAGTGTCACCTTGGATACTTGTACAACCGATTACCCAGCACTAATCAATCCAACCAACGGAGTTTTGCCTATGACGACTGCTAAAAATACCGTTCACCGATGGCTTAGATCGCTTTTTACTATTCCCCTATTAGCACTCTCCAGCAACGCCAACGCGGACGAAGGCATACCTGCGAAAGTCAACGTCGGTTTTGGCTTGAGTGAATAC